>NZ_CAUJAN010000003.1:0-300000 GCF_963082495.1 Methanobrevibacter sp. V74 | reverse complement strand
ATTTTGGCACTTTCAAAAACTTAAGTGATAAATTATTTTTTGATTAATTTATGCACTTAAATTATTTCACAATAAACGGTTTATTAGCTTTAAATTATAAAAATAAAGCCAAATATCAGGAAAAAGTTTTTAGTAAAAGACTTGTTTAAAGTGAAATCACCTAAGTTTTTGAAAGTGCCTCTTAGATTTGAATTTGATTTTTCGTAAGTTTTTTTTATATGATTTGCAGGATGGGACATGACTCTCATTAATTTTTAAAATTTTTTTCGCTTATTTTTTTCCCTTTAATTTTATATACTATGAAGTACAATCTTTTATTATAAATATTAATATTTATGGTTGTTTTATTTATGGTTTTAAAAGATGATACTATTAATCAGACTATGTTGGTGCCTATGGACTTGAGTAATTTGATTCCTGAAGGTCATCCGTGTTATTTTATTAAAAATGTGGTTGATCAAATTGATTGTTCCGAAGCTAACAAGGAGTTTTTCGTGATAAGCCTGGTGAACCTGCTTATATCCTCGTGAAATGTTGCTTAGGATTGGTTTGGATGAGTGTTATTTGATGGTGGATTGTCTTCTCTAATTGAGAGAAGAACAAGAACTGAATATTGCTTATATGTACTTTAGCAGGCATGCAAAAGCCAGTTTATAGGGACAATTTTATAAGATTCAAATTGGATTATACCTGATTTAATTGATGAAGCTTTTAAAACAACTTTAAAGATTGCAAAAGAAGGAAGATTTAATTAAAATCCACCATTTAATTTTTAGATGGAACTAAAGTAAAAGCAAAAACATCTTTAAAAAATAATAACCAATGAACAACAATTAAAAATAATCATGAAAAGAACACTTGGAAGAAAAGTATTATAAATTGGATCAAGAAGAAGATTTGGAATTGGGCGATGAATCTGGAAAAATTAGTGTTCCTGAATCATATTAACAAACAAAAATTCCAAGAAACAGTAAGAGAAAATCAATAACTCCTCTGAAAATGATGGAGACCAAAGATAAATTGAGAGCTTCAAGTAAAAACCTCTTAAAACAATCCAGAAGAAAAATCCTGAAAAAAAATTTACAAAAAAGCTTGAAACACTCGAAGAAAAGCTTAAAGAATTCTGGAAAAAATGATGTAATTAAGTGTAAATGATCCAGATTCAAGATTTTTATGATTAATAAAAAAAAGGTAAAATGGGGAATTTGGATTACAATGGACAGATTGCTGTAGACTCACATAAAAGAATAATCCTAGCATCATACATAACAATACAATCCAACAGACCATTACGAACTTGTTCCATTAAATGGAACAAGTACAATCAAATTTAACAGAAATATAACGATGAAAATGCCTGTTAATTACCAAGTAAGTGCAGATAATGACTATTCAACAGATGAAAAACACAGAATATCTTGAAAAACATGGACCTTGACGGTTACATATCCTCACGAAAACTCTCAAGAAAAGAAAAAAAATAGTATAATAATTGTCCGAAAAAAAAAACCATTTTTCCAAAGATTAATTATCAACTATGATCACGAAATGATGACCTATATCTTCCCCCCAATTGGTCAACCACTATAGAAAAAAAAGCGAATACCAATACAAAAACAAAACAAGAATCACACATTGGACCAAAGAATGCAAAAACTGCCCAGTACAAAAATATTACAGTAAAAACACAACAATACAGAATAATCACTGACTATGGAAAATATTTCAAAAATAAAAATGCAAAGAAAAATAGAAAACCACAAAAGCCCCCCCCAAAAAAATCTACAAAAATACGCTCAAAAAAACAGCAGAAACTACCATTTACAAACATGAAACAAAACATAAACCTAACAAAATTCACAACAACGGACTTAAAACAAATAATTACAGAGTTTAAACTATACACAATAGGACACAACTTAAAAAAGAATATACAACGAAATAAACAATAGAAAACAACTGAAAAATAAAATTATTGCAAAAAATTTTTAAAATAAAAAATTCTATGAAAAATTAAAAAATTTCATGTCCCATCCTGTTTTTTTAAAAAAGCATAACTTTATAATGAATAATCATGATAAATATAAGTGTTATCAAATGTCAACTTTTTGACTGTAAATTTATATAATGAAATGGAGCTTGTTTAATGTTTTTGACTAGAATTGGATACGGAATTGTCTATTTCGTAGTTCTCATTTTGGAAATAATTAAATCAACATGCAGTGTTGCATTTAATGGAATTATGAGAAGAAATATTGATCCTATTGTTGTTGATATTGAAACAGTTTTGGAGAGACCTGTTTCACAAACAATTTTAGCAAATAGTATTTCTTTAACACCTGGTACTTTATCTGTTGATTTAGATAGTGAAAATAACATTATCAAAGTAGCTGCTATTTCTCCAAGAAAAAAAGAGGATATTATTCCTTTCGAGCCTTATATAAAGAAAATGTTAGAATAATGTTTCTTTGATAAAAAATCGAGTGAGATAGTATGGATATATTGTTTGTTTCAAAATATATTATGGTTATTGCATTGATTATAATAATGTTAGTTAGCCTAAGGATTAGTGCATATAAATCCACATCCATGGGGCTTTTAGGAAGTTCCGTCATTGTCAATGCATTTGCTGTTGCATTGCTTATCGGTGGAGATTTATATAATCTTGAATTCTTTAGAGATATATCATTAGCTTTAATATTCTTTGGTTTTGTAGGAACTATTGCTTTCGCTGTTACTTTGGGGGGAGAAGACATATGATCGAATATATTCAATCAGTTCTTCTTTTAATAGCGGCCGTTATTACTATAATTGCAGCAATAGGTCTTATAAGTTTGGATAAAAATACTAAAAATGTGGTTTATGCTAGAATCCACATAGTGGGTTTATTTGATGTTGCTTGTATTATTGCAATGATTGGTCTTGGCCAATATCTTTTAGCCGGAATTTACTTTATTCTGGCACCATTTATAGCACATGCAATAGCTAATGCCTATTGGAAAAAGGAAGATAGGGAAAATGAAGAGGATTTATTGGTAGTTGAAGAAAAAGTAGATGAAAATCATCCATTTTTACATTCTAAAGAAAAGGTACAGGCTTTAGAAAGTGAAAATTCAGAAAAACTTAAAGTAGATGATAGATTTTCAGTAACTACCTTGGAAATTGATGAGGGTGAGTAGTATGTTGGAAATCGTTTTATGCATTATAGTAATATTAAGTACCATTCTTGCCCTTATTCAAAAAGATTTATTAAAAACAGCTATTCTAACCGGATTTAGTGGGGGGGCATTGGCTTTATTGTTCCAGATATTATTAGCACCAGATGTTGCTTTAACTCAGGCAATTGTGGGTGTAGCTATTATTCCGGTATTTATTGCACTTGCTGTTAAAAAAACTCAAAGGAGTGATGAATAATGGCTCAACTACAACTTGTAATATTATTGACCTCAGCTGCTTTAGTCATTATTGGGCTTTACTCAGCTATATTCATTGATAATATTATTAAAAAGATAATTGGTATTAGTTTCATTGAAGAGGGAGCTAATTTATTCATTGTTGCTATTGGTTATAAGGCAGGTGGAGTTGTACCAATTTTAATGCCGGGAATGGATACTTCATGGTTTGCATCAAATGCAGCATATCCCCTTCCTTTCGGATTGGTACTTACCAGTATTGTAATCGGTGCAAGCACTCTTGCAGTGATGCTTGCTTTAGTGATGGTTTTATACAGAAGACATGGTACATTATCTACAAAAGTAATGTTGGCCGATACATCAAAACAGGAGGAATATGATGAATGAATTAATTCCACTTATGGTGATTGTTCCTCTTATGGCGGCATTATTAATTAGTGCATTTTCAAAGTTCAATAAAGCTACTAAAATTTTTGCATTTGTTGTAGCAATATGCTTGCCCCTAATTCCATTGTTGTCTAATTATGGTCTTCACTATTTCGGAGGTTATGAACCAATTCTAGATAATGTAACTGGAGTTGCATATCATCCGGCAATTACATATTCATTTACATTCTTGCAGCAGATATTTATAGGGGGCATTGGCCTTTTAACATTTTTAGTAATATTTATTTACTTGACTAAATACAGAGAAGTTTCTGGACCTTATTTGTTCCTGTTATTCTTAGGTACAGCCGCTGTAACTGCAATAATATTAACAGATGATATATTCCACATGTTTGTATTCTTTGAGATACTGGCGCTTGCACAGGTGGGCATAGTTGCCGCATCTTCAATTGATTACAGTTACGAAATGGCTTTAAAATATATGATTTTAGGATCAATTGGTTCTCCAATAATGCTTTTAGGAATTGGATTCTTGCTGGCATTAACTGGTAGTGTAAATGTTACTGATATTGCACATGCGGTTCACAGTGGTTTGGTCAACGCCAACTCTCCAGTATTTTTATTGTCACTCGCATTAATATTCTTTGGATGGTTATATGCATCTGGTTTACCGCCATTCCATACTATAAAATCTGGAATTTATTCAAAAGCAGAACCTCATGGAGCAGCTTTACTGCAATCATTTACAGTTATTTCAATGATTTCAATTGTATTGATAATGTTTAGAATATATTCATCACTTCCAATCTTTGAAGTTCTCATAGTATTCTTCTCTATTTTGGCCATGATATTAGGTGTTTCTCTTGCATTGACTCAAACAGACTTTAGAAGAATGATTGGGTTTTTAGCAGTAGGGGAATTAGGTTTCATCGGATTAGGTATAGGGCTTGGAACAAATTTTTCAATAACTGCAGGACTTTTCCAAGCATTAAATGAAATCGTAATTACTGCACTGTTATTTATCGGATTTGGTGCAATTGTAGATGCAACAAATGAATTGGATACAAGAAAATTAGGCGGACTTCTTGCATACCATCCAAAAGTGGGGGTCATGCTTTTAGTTGCAGGTCTTGCAATGGCTGGAATTCCTCCATTAAGCGGTTTCCAATCTAAATTAATGCTTGTTCAGGCATCTTTAAGTTGTGGATTTCCGGAAATATCCATTTTAGCTATTATGGTAAGTATCGCTACATTTGTAGTATTTGTAAAAACATATTATACAATGTTTTTAAAACCAAAACCTAATGAATTGGATCTTGAAAATAAAGAGGTTCCAAAATCAATGATATTTGCAATGGGAATATTATTGATAATTATATTATTGTTAGGTGTCTTCCCGGACATTGTCACAAATGGAATTTCTGATTTTGTAGGGGGGATATTATGAAATTGTATGATCAAATATTCAATGTTGTAAAGCAATTCAGACAATTGTTCTCACCGGGGCCTGTAACTAATGCAGACGTTTCAGGAAGCATTACAGCGGAAATATTTTTAATTGTATCTTTAGTATTATCTGCAATTTTATTAAGACATGTAAGTGTGTTGCTTGCAGGACTTGTTTCATTAATGCTAGCTATTGTGTTAATTAGTAATATTCCACTTATTCCAAAATTCAAAATAGAACAGGAAGATTCATTAGAGAAGATGTTGTTCTATGCAATTGCAACACTTGCACTTATAGTTACTTTCATGTACTGGGGTGGTAATCTTGTCTGAAACAACTGTTCGTAATTTACTTGCAGCGGTTTTAACAGCAATATTTTCTGTTAGTTTACTTGATGCGATATTCCATTTAAGTAGCATGATAAATCCGGGTGTAAGTAATATTTACAATGCTTTAGGAACTCAAATTGCTCCAAACATGGTTACTGTCGTAATATTTGATTTTAGAGCATATGATACATTAGGTGAATCAATTATATTGTTATCTGCCGGGTTAGTTGTTTTACTAATATTTGGTAGAGGATTATTGGGAGGTAAAAGATGAGCCAAGGTAGTGTAATTTTAAAACTCATATCTTTACCAATTTCAATCATATTGTTTTGTTTAGGTATAATGACCATTCTTGGAGGTCACATCACTCCTGGTGGAGGATTCCAAGGTGGTGCAATGATAGCTAGTGGTGTTATATTGTCTGTAATTGTTTATGGAGTGGGCAATTCTCCATTAGAATTTTCACACTTATATATTGAAGTTTTAGAATCTGTCGGTGCATTGGGATTCATTGTCTTTGGATTGATAGGTTTGTTTGTAGGAGGGTTCTTCTTATATAATGTCGGAACAGATATATTGAATATTGTTCCTCAAACTATCCAAGGCATCTTACATTATCCAGATGTTACAAATGCAGGTATCATTCCATACCTTAACATATTTGTAGGTTTAAAAGTATTTGTAGGTTTATCTTCAATAGTTATTGCATTTGCAGGTTTTAAAAAAATTGTAGGGGAGGGTGAATAATGTTATCTCTAGGACCAATCATATTTGGAATAATATTAGGTTTAATCATAGGTTCACAGATTAAACTTAATGTTAATGATACTCACTTCACTCTTGGAGCTTTTATGATAATAATTATTGCAGGGATTATTGTAGCATGGCAGTCTGGCAACTTCCCATTCTACACAGATTTACCGCTTTCCACTGCATTTTTATCTGCATTAATAGGGATTTTTGTAGGCAAACTAATATTTGCAAGGAGTAAATAAGGAGTTTTTATAATGTTTTTATCGACTAATATATGTGAAAAAAACGAAGACTGTATTAAATCATGCCCTACAAAATCTATTAGATTAATTAATGGCATTCCATTTAGTTGTCTTACTTGTGGAATTTGTTATAAAAACTGCCCAAACCATGCAATATTTAAAAATAGCTATGGAGGATATGTTGTAGACAGAGCCAAATGTAATGGTTGTGGAATGTGTATGTACAATTGCCCTACAAACAACATTACCATAGAAGATGGAGTAGTTTATGGTATATGTTCTCGTTGTGGAGTATGTGCAGAGCAATATCCTGAATGTCGTGTAGATGGTTTCGAACTTGAAAAAGAAAAGCAGCTTTCCTTAATTAAAGCATTTAATATTTTAAATCCGCCATTGGATAATGTGCCTCATAAAACTGAAAATAAAATCAAAGAAGTTTCAAGAACTTACTTTGGAACTGATATAGATAAATGTATTTTATGTGGCAGATGTGAAGAATACTGTCCGAATGGTGCAATTCATGTTAAAGTAGATAGGGATGAAGGAATTTGTAGAGAATGCAGATTATGTGCTGACGTTTGTCCAAATCAATCAATGAACAAACATCAATTGGTAGATACTTCTACCTGTACTCTTTGTCTTAATTGTTTGAAGGCTTGTCCTCACGATGCGATTTCTCTAGATGACTTTAAGATTGTTGTCAATAAATTAAATCAAAAAGCAACTGGAAAAATCGTATCTTGTCTAAATTGCGGATTATGTGCAAATTTATGTGAAAATGAATCACTTAGAAACGTTGAAGGAAAATTAAGATATGATCCAACTGTTGATACGGAAAATGTTACTCATGACCGGGCAATAAGTCATTGTCCTGTCCATACATTACGTGAAGATGGCGAAATGTTTATTTATGATGAGCATAAAGATGAAGAGTTTCCTACATTAGCAGGTTTCTGTGTAAGCTGCGGGAAATGTGTGCAGGTTTGTGATGAGGAAAATGCGCGTTTATTTATGACTCAAACATGGAATGGGAGTGTATCTGAGGAATGCATCTCCTGTGGGATTTGTGTGGAAGTATGTCAGGAAGAAGCCATTACATTGCACAGGGGAAAGATTTCTGTTAATCTTGATAAATGTATATTATGTGAAAATTGTGCAGTTCACTGTCCGGTTGATGCAATTCCTAAATCAACAATGTATAAAAATGAAATTAAAGATGGATTTAACTTCATTGAACAGGAATTATGTATGCATTGTGGGGTTTGTTATAGAATTTGTTCATATGATGCAATTGATAAAGTTGATGGTAATTACGTAGTTAATGATGAAAATTGTATTTACTGTGGCGCATGTAAGAACGCATGTCCTGCAAGGGCATTTTTATTTGAAAGAAATTTTAAAGATTCAATAGAGGGTATTTAAATGAGCAGCATACTTAGAATAGCTTTAGAAGGAGCTTTTACTAACTTTAAAAGAATCTTTTTTGCAGCTGATAGAGTTACAGATATGGATATGAGAAATCAAGTTGCAACATTGTCAGTAAAAGTTGACGATAGAGTTGATGAAAAAGCCTGTATTGGATGTGCAGGTTGTTCAAATGTCTGTCCGACAGGTGCAATTGAGATGAAAAAATTAAAAAAACCTGTTAAATTAACTGAGAACTGGGTTAAAATTGAAGTGCCTGAAATTAATCTTGAAAAATGTGTTGTATGTTATTATTGTCATGATTTCTGTCCTGTTTATTCACTTTATGGCGAAAAAGGAACAATACATCCAAATAATGTTGGAGATCAGGAAGTTGACATAACAGAAGCATTAAATCATCCATTTAAAATTTCAGATGATAAACTTAAATTTATTGCACAATACTTATCTGATAAAACAGTATTGAAAAATAGGGAGGAGGGTGATTAAATGGGAATTAAATCATTTTCAAGAGCAAGAGCAATACATGTCCTGCTGGTTTATACAGGGGGATGTAATGGTTGCGATATTGAGATTGTTAATACAATTTTATCTCCTCGTTTTGATGCTGAGCAATATAAAGTGTTTTTAACTTGGAATCCTCGTGAAGCTGATGTGCTGGTGGTAACAGGACCGGTTACACATTTAAATAGAAAACCGTTAGAGGCAATTTATGAAGCTATTCCTAATCCAAAATTGGTGGTGGCTGCTGGAAGTTGCGCTTTAATGGGTGGTGTTTATAAGAATTGTTATAGCGACATTCCTTCTGAAGAAATTGAAGGACCAGTCGAAAATATTATACCTGTTGATGCAAAAGTTCCGGGGTGTGCTGTAAGGCCTCAGGATGTTTTAGCTGGAGTTGTATCACTTTTACCTAAATTATTAGATGCGGACTAGGAGGGGATTAGATGGATAAAAAAGTACCGACAAGCAATATTATTGAAACAGAAATTCCAATGGGTACAGTTCACCCTGCTGCATTGGAACCATATAGGGTAAGGTTTTTTGTAGAAGATGAAATTATTCAAGAAGCTGAAATAACTATTGGTGTTAATCATAGGGGAATAGAAAGGATTATGGAAGGCCTTCCAGTTGAAAAGGCAAATGCTCTTACTGAAAAGGTTTGTGGAATTTGTTCCAATTCACATATATGGAATTCATGCAGAACTGCTGAAATGGGATTGGGCATTGAAATTACAGATAGGGCTAAGCATATTCGTGTAATTATGGGTGAACTTGAACGTTTACATTCACATTTCTTGTATTTGGCGCATGGTTGTGAAGTGTTGTCTCATGAAACATTTTCAATGAGAGTATTCTACATGAGAGAAATCGTAATGGAATTGCTTGCAATGATTGGAGGAAATCGTGTACAATACGGATGTTCAGTTATTGGCGGAGTAAGGCCGAGATGTGATTTGGATGAGGCTAAAATATTAAGACTTAAAAATGATATGGATAAATTAGAAGAGGCACTTAACTCTTTTACCGAAAGATTTTTAGGAGATTCTATAGTTTTATCAAGGATAACTGGTGTGGGGGTGCTTCCTCAAAAACAAGCTATCGAACTAGCGGTTACCGGACCAACTCTTAGAGCTACTGGCGTTGCAAGGGATTTGAGAACAACAATGTTTGAATATGAAGATTTTGACTTTAATGTTGTCACTCAACCTGATGGAGACGTTAAATCAAATTTGGTTATGAGGGCATTGGAATCAGTAGAGTCAATTAAAATTATTAGGCAAGCTATTGCAAACATTCCAGAAGGTAAAGTAGTAAATCGTGATTGGGAAATGTTTGATACCGACATTATTCAAAGTTACATTGAAGTTCCAAGAGGAACTCTATATCATTCATATGCCCTAGAAAGTGGAAGGGTAAGGCATTCAATTATAAGAACACCTTCAATGTCAAATATTGGTGCAATGCAATATGCTTGTATTGGTGATCAAATTACAGATGCACAATTATGTATCGTGCAATGTGATCCATGTTTCACTTGCAGCGATAGATCGATTGAAATAATTAGGAGGTAGACAATGTTTGAAAATACAATTATAAATTCGGTTCTTGCAGTAGCTCTTACAGTATTTGTCTGTTTTATAATATCAACATTGCTTCCGGGAATTGAAAGAAAATATATTCATGCAAGAATCCAACAAAGAATCGGGCCTCCTGTAACGTCTCCAGGAATAATGGCTCCAATTAAATTCATGTTTAAAGAGAATGTTGAAGTTTCATCTCCTGTTCCAGGATTATACAAAGCTCTGCCAATAATATGTTTTATTGTAGTTTTATGTGTTTTAATCGCATTAACTCCTGAAGCTTATAAAATCCCAGCACTTTCAAGCTTAGTGGCCATTGTTGGATTTTTAAAGGTAGAGGAAATATGTTATGTATTGATGGGAGCATTGTCTAAATCTGTAATGTCAGTTAATATGCCATTTCCAGATCAAATTAAAGGAGCAGCTCACACTAATGCAAATCGTTCTTTTATTGAAGATATAAGTGCAAGAAGATCACTTAGAATGATTACATATGCTTCATTTCCACTATATTTGGCATTATTTGCACCTATTACTTCTTCAAGAAGCATTTTCTTACAAGATATAGTAACTTTTCAGCAAGTACATGGGCCATTCTTATTCACAGTAGCTGGTGGAATCGCAGCAATTGTATTTTTCATTGGTTACATGATTATATTAAACGAGTATCCATTTTCAATTATCAAAGCTAAATCTGATGTAATTGAAGGGCCATATATGGAATATGCAGCTAAATATCGTGCAGTTGTTGTTGTAACAAGAGGATTCTTCATGTTTGTACTTGGTGCGGTATTTTCAGTATTGTTCATTGGAATTCCACCGACAATTTTGTCATGGGGAATCTTAATAAATATTGCAGTAGCATTAATATTGGTATTTATGATGGGAATATTTTCTGCATTTGCTCCAGTATTTACAAATAGACAGTTATTGCCATCTATTTTAGGCGCTACATTACTTGGAATTTTAGCTATTGTAATTGGATTATTATAAGGAGGATTATTTATGAAGTTTGTTATGAGACCGTATCACATGGTAAGTCTTGGAGGATATATTGTAGAATGGGATTTTCCCTACAGAAATCTTATAATTATAAATAAAACCTCTGAACCAATTAAAGTGGAGATACCTGTATTTCGTGAGGAATGGATTCAGGAGCATAGGGATTTAGGTCTTGATGTGCTTCCGGTTAGTTTTAATGATAATTTTTTAAGCATGTGGAAAAGAGCACATGCAGAACTTGATAAAATAAGGCCAAAAAATGAGTGATTATACTTTAACGATTAAATCAGATGAAAAAACGGGTGTTTTAGATGACATTACTGATGTTATCGCTGATCATGGTGCTAATATTAGTTATGTTCACCTTTTTGTTGAAAAAAATAACATTGGTTCTGTTAATATAGAACTTGAGCAAGTTGAAGATATTGATGCCCTAATTGAAGATTTGGATAAAATTAATGAAGTAAAATCAATTGAGCTGCATGGTTCTCAATTGGATATTTATGGAAAACGTATTATCATTGTCGGTGGTGGAGCACAAGTATCACAAGTAGCAATGGGTGCAATTACTGAAGCTGATAGGCATAATATACGTGGAGAACGCATTAGTATTGATACAATCCCTCTGGTTGGTGAAAGTGATTTGGCTGAAGCTGTTGAAGCTATCTCAAGACTTCCTCGTGTTAGTGCTTTAGTCCTTGCCGGTTCAATTATGGGTGGAGAAATCACAGAAGCCGTTCGTAAAGTAAAAGAACAAGGTAATTTAATTGTTATTTGTTTAAATATGCCTGGAAGCGTTACTGAATATGCTGATTTAATCATTACTGATCCTGTTCAGGCTGGTGTTTTAGCTGTAATGTCTATTGCTGATACAGCTGTCTTTGATATAACTCGCTTAGGGAATAATATTAAATTTTAAATTCATATTTATGGACATATAGGGGGATTATTTCTAATCCCCTATCTTATTCATTTTTGTCACAAATATCTTTGTATTTACATTTTTCACATTTTTTCAGATTTATTTTAGTCTTTGGAAGTTTTTTATTATTGATTATCTCTTTAACTTCACGAAGAATGTCAAAATAGCTTTTTCTCAGTTCAACATTCATTATCACCGGACGTCGGTCTCCTATTTTTTCATAATCCACAAAACCAACATATACATCTGTGTTAAATTCTTCTTCAATCAATATTGCATTACTTACGAGTTCAATCGCATCTTGATTCCAAACACCTTTAAGTGGAGGTTTACCGCTTTTTAAAAGTATTGGGTAATATTCGCCATCAATTATTTCTATTTTATCACACATTCCAATTATTCCAAGACTTGTGTTTTTAATTAAAAAGGAATACATGCAATTTGGAAAAAACATATCAATTATTTCATATGCATGTTTATCAAGAATGGTCATTGATTGTTTTACTCTTAGAGCCATTGTTTTAATTTTAAAATATGTATTGTCAATAATTTCATTAATCTGTGATGATTCAAGATTTAAATTCATTGATTTTATTGAAGTTGCAGTGCTTTTGATGTACGAATCAATATTTTCAGATAAAATGCTTTCAATTTCACTAATTGTCATGTCTTTTTTGATTTTGCGCATGTTTTTCTCAATTAAATCTTGAATATCAATTTTAAGCTTTTTAATTTCAATTATAAGGCGATAATCTTTGTTTTCTTTAGTATCTATGTGGTTTTGGTGGTATAACTTCAAAGGACAGTACATATATTGTTTTATTGAAGATACTTTTATCATTTTATAACCTCTTAAAATCTTTATAATTAGTATTACTATAATGATATTTAAAATAAGAAGTTATAAACGAAGTAAATTGTTTAAAATAAAATAAAAAAAGTAAATAGTTAATAATTTAACTATTTAAATCAATTTTCTGGATTAAAGAAATTTTTGTTACGGGCAGGTAATTTTGCAAAGACAATTGGCACAACAATTAATATAACAGACAATATTGCCATGATTGTCAAACTGCTACTATCTGCGGTAGTTATTGTTGAATAAACTCCTTGAATCCAAAGGCCTAATATACAAATAGGTAATATGTATTTAATTACAGCTTTCCAAGTTTTACCAACTTTAATTCTTGAATTATCATTTAAGGTTTTAATTAACTCATCAAACTTGTAAATCCAACCGAATATAATACATTCAATGAGTATTGCGAATAATAATGCGAAATTATTTAAGAATGCATCGAATACTCCTAAAATAAGACTTCCTGCTCCTGTTGCAAATATTGTTGAAATTAGAAATCCAATAATACAAACTATGGTTGCAGTCTTTTTACGTTCAATAAGGAATTTTTCTGAAACTGAGTAACATACTCCTTCAAGAAGTGCCATTGCAGAGGTAAGTCCTGCAAATAAAATGCATAAAAAGAATAATGGCCCAATTAAAGATGCCCATGGTCCCATAATATTGAATACTTGTGGGAAAACTACAAATGCAAGTCCGGTTCCTTCGGTAACAAGTTTATTAAATGGAATTCCAGTACTCATTGCCATGAATCCTAAAATTGAAAAGATTCCAATTGAATTAAATATTTCAAATCCGGAGTTTGAAAAGGCAACAACTACTGCATTATCAACTAATTTTGAGCCTGATGGCAAGTAACTAGCATAAGTTAGAGCTATTGCCATACCTAAACTTAAGGAAAATACAATTTGTCCAAATGCGGCCAACCATACATTCAGGTTAGTAAGGGCGGACCAGTCAGGTGTAAATATCTGAGTATAACCTATTGACGCTCCAGGCAATGTTAAAGAGAATGCTACAATTATAACTACAATTGCACATAAAATTGGAAGTAATATCTTACTTACATTGCCAATTCCTTCGTTCAAATCTCTTTTAAGAATAAACCATAATAAAAACCAAATAACAAATATTGAAGCTAACACAGTTGGAACAATAGTAGTTATTCCAGCAATTGTATCGGTTGCCTGCAATACATTACTTGAGAAGTATACATCAGGATTTGATCCCCATGCTTTTGTTAAACTTAATACAACATAAATTAAATCCCATCCCACTACACAAACGTAATAGGTGGTTATTAAAAACACAATTAATAAAACGAACCATGCTACTGGCTCTAATTTTTCTTTAATGAAATATAATATCTGTGCTAATGATTTTTTAAACTTGAATCCAACAGCGTATTCAACAAGAACGAATGAGATTCCTAAAAGGAATAATGATATGATATAAGGAATCATAAAGGATCCTCCACCATTGGAGTATAATACATTTGGGAAACGCCAAATGTTTCCAAGTCCAACAGCAGAGCCAATCATCGCCATGACAAATGTGATATTGCTATTCCATTCTGATTTTTTAGTTTCTGTCATTTTATCACATTAAATTAATACATTTATATTTACTTTTGAAGTTTATATATTATTTGTATTGATTTTGGCAATTTTGATTTGTATTTATTTAAAAATTATTGAATATTTTATTAATTGGATATTTTTTTAATTGGATAATATTCGTTTGAAAAAAATGGAATTAGCTAAATTGTAAACTGTTTAAAAAATAGAAATAAAATTAATGCTCCGACAATTTGGGAGGGGAATTTGGTTTTAAGCAGGAATTTCTTTAAGTCTAGATATGAACCGTATAATATTTAACTAATGATTTATATGTCTATATCGCCTTATCAGTTATGATATCTGGAAGGATCCTAAGTTTATACGATTTTGTATGGAGAATGGAATAAAAGAATCGACTCAACGAAGTATTTGGTATGTCTAAATCGATATGTTGGGTACCATCAAAAAACTCTTGAAACCTTGCTTGAAGAAGCTGAGCAAGAAATTGCAGATTAGATCTTAAGAGGATGATAGATTTTTCTAGTTATCTCTTCATGGTGTAGGTAATGCTTTTAACTTAATAGGATGAAATTACAAGATTTCTTTCTAATGTTAATGATATGAGAGCAGAAATTGATAATGTTTCTAGAATAAATGATATTGCTAAAATCCAAGATTATATTGTTGGTAATGAATTATTGAATGAATATGGTTTATCCTTGGACATCATTAGCTTATACAAAAAAATATTAGGAAAGATAATTTGAAGGGGTCACTAATGATTATATTGAAGATTTGATTAATGTTGCATATAATCGTACAGTTCATATGCTGAAACTAATTTTGTGCTGAAATTTATAATGGTGAGTTGTGGGATGAAATTAATCAAAAAATAGGCGGATATATGGATTTTTGTTGAATATTTCATTTAGATTCTCTGATTCTCAGAAAAAGAAACTTAATTTGGAGTTGTGAAATTATGCTGAAAAACTATGGTGGGATAATGATGATAATGTTGATGAAATTAAAGTTCATGTAGATAGATTAGTAAAAAAAGCTAGAACCATACATAAGAAAAGAATTGATAAATCCAAGGAACTCAATGGAAATAGAACGCCCAAACCATATAATAGCTAATAATATGATTATAAGTTTATGATACAATAGCTTCAGAATTATCAAAAGAATTAAAAATAAATAATAATCGTAGATAAGTGTAAATCAAAAGAAAAATATGTGGATAACTTCAACAACATGTTTTTACCTATCTTAGACAATGTTGATGGCTATAATGTTGATATTAAACATGAAGATTCTGTAAATCATAAGGGGCTTCAAATTGTAGATATTATTGTATGGCCTGTATTTCAAAGCATAGAATTTGATGATTTTTTATTTATTGATTTACTTGATGATGTATTATAAAAAGAGTATTTGAAGATTGAAGAACCTCCTTGCAGTATAATGTCGTCGCCTGTGGCGACGAAGCTAAAGGAGGCTAAACCTCTTGGAGGCTTTTACCTTCTGAATCTTTCACTTAATGTTTTATGTATGCATCACTATTTAAATGTTTCCACAATTTCTATTTTGTCTCTTTCAAAAACTTGTGGGATAAATAGTTTTTTCGATTAATCTATTCATTTAAAATTTTCAAAATAATTGGTTAATTAGCTTTAAATTATGAAAATAACTCCAAAGAAAAAGTTTTTAATAAAAAACTTGCAGATACTTAAATCACCTAGTTTTTGAAAGAGCCTCTATTTTTTTTGTAATAATAATAGAATTAACATTATAATCAATTTATAATAGCTTATTTAAAATTAAAGTAATCAATAGATATTATATATGATGAATATTGTTGATGATGAAATATGCCGTTAAATTAATCGATTAAGTGCCTTTAATAATAAAATAATTAGTTATAATTATTATTCACATCAGATGAAATCTTTAAGATAAATATAACTTCTATTTCACTATCCCTAGTATTTCTAAGCCTAACCAATTTTGAGTAGGAGTTTGGTTTTTTTTTTAGTTTGTTCGTATGCTCTTGATTTGCTTATTTGAATAATAGCATTAAAACTCAGTCAAATATTGCATGGTTCACTTTGGAATTTCCTTGAGTTTCAAATATTCATCAATAGCTTCTCTAGTAGTTCCAACAACTAATCTGTAATGGTCAAATTCACCATTGACAATTACTTTTTCTATTTTGCCTTCAGCTATTACATGCTCCCCATCTATTACTTCGCCTGCATAAGTGTGTGTAAATGATACTACTTCAGTTAAAGGTACATCTACACCATCAAGGATTTCTACATTGTCAATCGTGTAAAGTGAAGGATTGTCGAATGCTCCAAGAGCACTTACAATATCACATTCAATTTGAGATGTCCCTTGAGGTTCATATACAGTATCTCCCCAAGCACCTTCAATTTCATCATAATCTCTAGTGGCTAAAATGTCAAACAATGTTCCGTTTATGGTTCCACGATTTGCTTTTCTATTTTCATACCATCTAAATTCTTCTTTTGTAAGACTTTCATCGCTCATTCTTTTGTTATATACAAAATCCCAGTAATCATCAGTGATGCCTTGTACAGTAATGTACTTGTCAATTTCTTTGATATAAACTTCTTTTCCTCTATGTTCTTTAAAAGCAGTTATTGCACGTCTGTGGTTATCTAGACCGTATACAACAAAGTCCAGGTCACTCACATCACTTTTTTGAAGGCCTGGCAAAATGGAACCTGAAATTCCTAAATGGTCATATGGAATATCAGCCATAAAATGGAAAAAGTCAGCAACATCCATTAATTTGGCAATTAATTCAGGATTCTTAATTTCTCCTCCTTTTTCAAAAGTATCCTTAAGACCCAATAATCTCATTTCAGGTTTAATGATTCTTTCAACTTTATCCAATGGCACTCCCATCATTTCAACATTAGTTACATCACTGAAGTATAAATAATCAGGATGATTTTCTCTAAGATAAGTGTAAGCTTCAGCTGAGCCTACTTTTCTATATCTTTTACCGTTTTTTTCACGATCCCCTTCAGGGTCTGGAATATATCTTAGAAAGGATATTATTCTGTCTTCTGGGTGAAGGTAGTTAGTTGATGCGAAATATAAATCGTCGGCAGTATGGATAAAATCTCTTGTTCTTACTTGTTGCATAATATCTCCTATGTGTATAATTTATAATATCTATTAAATTTAGTTTTTGATTTGGGGATAAAGGGATTTTTTATTTCAAAGGTACAAGTTACATACATAATTTTTTAATATCTTTAAATAAATATTAATAAGTAATTAAGTAAATTAAAAATCATAAAGGTATTATTATGACTATTAACCATAAACATATTGATGAAATATTTGAATATGATGGAAGCCAAATTGATCCGTCCTGGGCATTTCAGGAGTTTGGAATATATGGATCTTCAATCATAACCTGGATTGGTCCGGTTAATATTGCCCCTGATAATTTAAAGGACTTTGCTGATGTAGGTCTTGAAATCAAATCAAATTACATGGTCAATTTCATTTGCGAATTCTTTGACCAGCAACCAACTAACATGAGGGTTGCTTATTTAAGACAAAGGCTTCTTGTATTGATTTTCAGAGAGATATTAACTGAATATGGTGTTCCAACCAAAAGAGAAGGTGATGATATTTTCGTGGACAACAGAAAGCTGTCTATTTCAATAGCCAGTGTTTCTCTAAGCTCCGCCAAAATCCATTTTGCCTTAAACCTAGAAGATAAAGGAACTCCAGATGATGTAGATACAATCGGGCTTTATGATATTAAAGTTAATGGCAAACAAATATTCACAAAAGAAAATGTTAAAGAATTAATCGATACTACAGTAAATAGATTCATTGATGAATTGGAAACAATTGAAAATGATATAAGTAAAACAAAGGTGTTAGTATGAAAATTTTAGTCAATGGTGTTCAGTCAAATTTAAGATTTTCCTCAGCTCATGTAATTCCAGGGCATGAATCCTGCGGATTTATTCATGGACACTCTTATTTTGTTGATGTTGAAATAGAAGGTGAAAGAACAGGAAAATTCGAATTTGTAGTTGATTTTAAAGATGTTAAAAGTTATACAAAAGCTATTTGTGATGAACTAGATCACAGATTACTAATTCCAGTTTACAATGATTTAATAGAATTCAAAGATTTTGATAAGAAAAAAGATTCAATTTTTAATTTGAAAAAGCAGAACTCTGTTTCTTTTAAAATTGATGGTAAGGGATATACTATTCCTTGTGAGGATTGTGTGTTTTTACCTCTTCCATATTCTTCTGCTGAAGAATTATCTAAGTTTTTCGCTGAATCCTTAGCTAAAAAACTAGCTGAAAGCTATGATAATCTTGAATATATAGCAATCTGTGTAAATGAAGGAATTGGACAAGGTGCTGAATATAGGAAAGAGTTATAATGAAAGCTCCAATCATTGAAATATTTTCATCCTTTCAAGGTGAAGGTCTTTTAATAGGTGAAAGGCAAATTTTTGTTAGATTTGCAGGATGTAATTTGAACTGCAACTACTGTGATACTGAAGATAGTAAATCGGAGTCTGTTGGTAAATTAATGACTCCTGATGAAGTGGTTTCACAAATTAATAAGATTTTAACTCCTGACTGTAAGACTATTTCATTTACAGGAGGGGAACCTGCACTTTATGCAGAATTTATAAATGCCGTATCACATAGGACTGATTTGAATATTATGCTTGAAACTAATGGAACAATGTCAGATAAAATTGACTCTATTGAAAAATTGGACGTAGTTTCATTAGATATTAAGCTACCTGAGCATTTTGATGGGGATTTTGATGAAAGTATTTTTTTAAATGAAATTAAATCACTAAATTTATTAATTTCAAAATCTATAAGTGTATATTGTAAAGTAGTTATATTGCCATCAACAAAAATAAAGTCATTTGAAGAGGTAGTTGAAAAATTATCGCAAAATATTTCAAACAAAAACAATCTTAAAATAATTATCCAACCTTCTAGTCCTATAGGGGAATGGAAAGACATTAATTCTAAATTATTTGTTTTTTCCGAAGTTGTTGGGCAATATTTTGAAGTTTCCACCATTCCTCAAATTCATAAAATTTTGAATATTGAGTAATTTTGTTTTTAATATTATTGAGATTTTATTTTATTGATGTGTAATTGTAAATAATAGAGGTGTGCAAATGAAAGATAAAACATCTATTAATAGAAAATCAAACACAGGCGCAGTTGAACGTGAAACTAAAGTTCATGATAGGGAAGGGGACATCATGGCTATTGCAACTAGGGAGGTAATTTCCATTCCTCCTTCAAAAAGTATCAAAGATACTGCTAAAGTAATGATGGAACATGAATTTAGAAGATTGCCAATCACTGACCCAGGTTCTGGCAAATTATTAGGTATTGTGACTGTAATGGATATATTAGATTTCTTTGGTGGAGGGAAAAAATTTAACATTATTGAGAAAAAATACGAAGATAACTTCTTGGCAGCAATTAATGAACCTGTTAAAGAAATTATGACTCGTGATTTAATAACAGTATCTAGTAAAGCTTCACTTGGTGAAACTTTAGATGTAATGTTAGATAATCAATTAGGAGCCATTCCTATTTTAGACCATGAGGAAAAACTTGCAGGTATTGTAACCGAAAGAGATATTGCATTATCCTTGGCAGGTGTTGCAGGTAAAGAAACTGTACAGGACTATATGAGTCCTAAAGTTTTCACAACAACTCCAGGAACACCTTTGGAAGGTGCATGTAAAATCATGGTAAGAAATGGTTTAAGAAGAATTCCTGTTGTTGGTGGTGAAGCAGATATTTCTAAAGCAGCTAAAAAATTATTAGGAATCTTGACTTCTACCGATGTTATAAAATTCTTAAATGCAAAAGAATTATTTGATCATTTGAATTCCAATTTAGCAACTGATGTATTAGAAACCGTAATTTCAGACATCATGGTTAAAGATCCAATTACTGTAGAACCTACTATGAGTATTGGCGAGTTATGTGAACTTTTTGCTGAAAAAAATATAGGTGGAGTTCCTGTTGTTAAAAATGACCAAATCATGGGAATTATTACTGAAAGAGATATATTAAACGCAGTTAAAAGATATTAAACTTATAATAGGAGATGATAATATGCAAATTAAGAATTTGATGTCTGAGGATATTATTACCATAGACAAAGATCAAAATCTTTCTGATGCTTTGAAGTTATTACGTAAACATAATATTTCACGTTTGC
Source organism: Methanobrevibacter sp. V74 (assembly GCF_963082495.1). Classification (NCBI taxonomy): domain Archaea; kingdom Methanobacteriati; phylum Methanobacteriota; class Methanobacteria; order Methanobacteriales; family Methanobacteriaceae; genus Methanobrevibacter; species Methanobrevibacter sp. V74. Next base: position 279,299 of record NZ_CAUJAN010000003.1, on the reverse strand, counting down.
CGGTAACCAATAATAAAGAATTAGTAGGTATTATTTCTGAAAGGGATATTGCTAATAGTCTTGGTTCCTCAAAATATGAAAGTATGCCTGCATCAAGACTTCATATTTCATCCATAATGGTTAAAGAAGTATTTACAGTTCCTCAAACAATGAAATTAGACGAAGTAGCAAGATTAATGTTAGATAATGGTATTGGTTCTGTTCCAGTCATTGATGAAGATGACAAAATGGTTGGAATCGTATCCAAGGCGGATTTTGTTACTCTTGCAGTGGGAATCGCTTTTGATAAAATTGTTGTTAAAGAAATCATGACTAAAGATTTGGTTGAGGTTTCATCAACTGAAAGACTTGTTCATGCCAGAAGACAAATGATTGAATCCCATGTAGGCAGACTCCCAGTTGTCGATGATGGAGGGCTTGTAGGTATTGTCACATCTAAAGATTTAATGAGAGCATTCATTGACTTTAGAAAGAAAGTACCTGAAAAATATCAAAAATCTCAAATTAAAGAGGTTTTGGTAGGCGATGTCATGTCATCTAATCCAAAATTCACTTCAAAAGAAGCTACAATTTCTGAAGTGGCTAAAATCATGATTGAAACTGGTTTCAATGGTTTACCGGTTGTTGATGATGACGAAATCGTTGGTATTATAACACAGACTGATATTTTAAGACTGATTGAAAAATTAGAATCTTAAACTATCTTTTTTTTTTAAAATGGGGGGGAGTGATTATTACATTAATTTCATTTCTAGGTCCCAAAGGAACATTTACCCATCAAGCGGCTAATATGCTAAGCGATGATTTAATTCCCTATTGCACTATTTCTGCGGTGATGGAAAGTGTTTCAAATAATGAAACTAAATATGGTGTTGTTCCTATTGAAAACTCTATTGAAGGTCCAGTTGGAGAAACTTTAGATTCATTGGCTCATAAATTTGATTTAAAAATATGTGGGGAACTTATTATTCCCATTAATCAAAACTTAATTGTTAATCCTGGTTGCAGTATGGAAGATATTGAAAATATTTATTCTCATGCACAAGCAATAGCCCAATGCAGGGAATTTATCCGGGAAAGTAAAATACGACCTCATTATGCAGTCAGCACGGCAAATGCTGCAAAAAGTATTATTGGAGATATATCTAAAGCGGCCATTGGGAATGTAAAAGCTGCAGAGTTGTATGATTTAGAAATTCTTAAAACAAATATTCAAGATACAGATAATAATGAAACAAGATTCATTGTTGTTTCAAATGATGATCATGAGCCTACAGGCAGAGATAAGACATCAATAATCTTTTCCATATATGAAGACCGTCCTGGCGGATTATATAATATTTTAGGAATTTTCCAAAAAAATAATATTAACTTAACAAAAATTGAATCTAGGCCATCTAGAAAAGGTTTAGGCAAATATTTATTTTTTGTTGACTTTATAGGTCATAAGAATGAGGATTTGATTAAAGGTATTTTTGAAGAAATTGAGGATAATACTTATTTTTTAAAAGTTTTAGGTTCATATCCGGAATTTTAAGTAACATTTAAATTGATGTTTAAATATAACTTACAGTATAATAATTCAGGGGGGTAGGCATGTCAGATGATAGAGATAAACTTCTTCAAATAATGAGCAGTTTGGATGCAGATTATAAATCTGGTAAGCTTTCTGGTGAAAAATATAGATATTTCCGTTCTAAATATGAAGATAAACTTAATTCTATTGATGCAGTCGAAGCTACTAAAAGAATAAGGTCTATGCAAGGAAAATCTGCTCCTAAAACTAATAAAAGAAGAAATAAAAAACCTACCACAGATAAAAAAAAGCAAGAGCAAGATTTAGTTCAAAAATATATTATAAATCCTAAAAAAGATGATGTTAAATATAATAAGAAGAAATCATCAAGAAATAGTAGCACTTTTAAATTAATAGCGGTAATTGTACTTGTTGTTGCATTTACTGCAGGCGTTGCTTATGGTATTTTTAATTTAGATACTGAATCAGTGTCTAATACTAGTGTCGTTGCTGTTGTTGAAGATACAGCATTCCCTGAAATTGTATCTGTTGTAAATACTACAAATGTCACTGATACTTCAAATTATTCTTATGTAGACGATACGAATGATGAGAATACTAATGGAGATGTTGAAACCACGACAGAACAACCAACCGAAAAAACTACTGATAATACTCAAGGAACAGATGGCAGTGGAAGTTCTGAGTCTGGAGGTAGTTCCTCTAATGGTGGAGGTTCTGAGTCTGGAGGTAGTTCCTCTAATGGTGGAGGTTCTGAGTCTGAAGGAGGTAATGGGGAATAATTCTCAATGTAACAGGTGATTTTTATGAATGATAAAATTTTAAAAGGAAGTATCATAGCAGTAATCCTTATATTGTTTTTAATTGCTAGTGTTAGTGCTGGTAATAATTCTAATAGTAAAACTACTATTCAAACATTATCTAAAGGAGGTTTAACTATAAATTATCCTTCAGATTGGGGTTATTCTCAAGCAAATTCAAATTATACTATCATGTCTATTTCAAAATTAAACTCAATTGACTCTGCAGGTGTTGGCCAAGTCAATATTAATTTTGAGAAAAAACCACTTGATGAGGATTTTAATCAATTTATTAACTCAACTTATAAATCTATGGAGTCTGATTCATCGTTTACTTTAGTTTCATCTGGAAGCTCTGTTATTGGAGATAGGCAATCTTATGAATATGTTTACATTTCCAATGAGAATGGTGTTGAAAGAGAACATAAAGCAGTCTGGTTTGAAAAAGGGGGCCAAGCTTATGCCATCTTATACAGTGCACCAACAGATCAATTTGAAGCTAGTTTATATGTATTTGATTATATTTTATCAGATATTAAAATAACTTAAGGTGGTTTAATGATTATTTTATGTGTTACTGGCAGTATTGCAGCTACCGAATCAATTAAATTGGCACGCGAGTTTAGAAGAAATGATATTGATGTTAAATGTTTCATGAGTGAATCTGCATGTGAAATCATCCATCCCAATGCAATGGAATTTGCAACAGGGCATGGTGTAGTTACTAAATTAACTGGCAAAATTGAGCATGTTAAATATTCTCAGGAAGATTTAATATTAGTTGCTCCAGCTACAGCAAACACTATTTCTAAATTTGCTCACAAAATTGCTGACAATCCCATATCTACTCTTTTAATCACTGCTCAGGGACACGACACCCCAATTCTATTTGTACCATCAATGCATGATTCAATGTATGAGGCAATTAAAGAAAATATTGATAAAATCAAACAAGAGGGTTCTGCATCTTTTATAAATCCCAGAATGGATGAAGGAAAAGCTAAATTCCCATTAAAAGATGATATTGTTCTTGAATCATTAAGAACTATTAATTTAAACAAAAAGGATTGATATTATTAAAGGTAAAAAGATTTTAATAAGTTTTGGAGGGACTTATGAACCTATTGATTCTGTGAGGGGCATTACAAATAAATCCTCTGGCAAAATGGGTTTGGCTCTTGCTCGTGAAGCGTATATTCGTGGAGCGGATTTAACCTTGGTTGTAGCTCATGTTAGCGTCGACATTCCTTCTGTTTTTAATGTTATTCAAGTTGAAACCAGCAGTGAAATGAATGATGAGATTTTGAAATTGATACCTTCTCATGATATTTTCATATCTGCTGCTGCAGTTTCCGATTTTGAATTTAGACAAGAGTCTGATAAAAAAATTGATTCTTCAAGTTCGTTATTTTTAAATTTAAAGCCAACAACTAAAATTATCCGCCAAATTAAAAAGATTAATCCTGATATATTTTTAGTTGGATTTAAGGCGGAGTTTAATATCTCACGGGAGGAAATTATTGAGTGCGCTAGAAGACAAATGGTTAATGCTGGAACTGACTTAGTAATAGCTAATGACATTTCAAAAGATAATTGTCAGTTCGGATCAGATAATAATGAGGTTTTAATTGTTGATGATGAGGTTTTAACAATACCTTTGGCTTCTAAAATGGAGATTGCAAAAAGTATTTTTGATGTAATCTCGCAAAAGATCTAAGTTTACATGCATGTCATGGTTAAAACTTATTTTTTATAATCGATAATTTTATAATTAGTATTTTTCAACTCATTATTTTATAATTAACAATGTTTCTATTAAAATTATGCATCATTATTTTTATATTATTGATGCAAATTTAAATCGTTTTGAGATTATATGAGATAATTTTGGTATAACTAAATTGATTTGTGAAAGGTTTATTTTTTGATTATATTTTTATATCAATTTGATTTTTAAAATGTAATTTTATATTTTGTTTAAAAGTATGACTGTCAACTATTTTCTAACATTTTAATCTTTTGATAAATTCAACAAATATGTAGGCAATAATAAGCATGTTAAAGTAATACTTTTTAGATTGAAAACATAAAATCAGTTCTTTGAAAAAAAGTTTTTTTAAAATAAGTATTTTTTTAAAATAAGTTCATTCCTTTAGGTATTAGTTAAATGGAGTGATTAATAGAGTGAATTAACCTAAAGGACTTTTTAATGAACTTTTATGTAATTTGCATTAGCATTTATTATGTTTAATTTTATAGTATAAAAAGCTATTGGAGTAATAATTATTAGTTTATATAATTCATTGATTGTAAAGTATTTTTAATAAAATTCTTGCCAAAAAATCTATCACAAACCTATTATAAAATCAAAAATATAAATGTGAAATTATAAATGACGAGCAAATATCTGATGAAATTCACTGTGGGAATAATTATTCAAAGGCAACATGAAAATAATACAAAAAGAAGTGAAGATTTACACTTCCTACATGGAGAAATCTTTATATGAATTCGTCCTAAAATCCGAGGGGGAGGAAAATAAAAGAATAAAATGGAAGTCATGTTCATTAAGAAGAATACTAATATGTTATAGAGGATATATATTAAATAACTATTATTATATTTCATTTTGAACCTTCTCCAGTCCTATCTTAAATATCTATAAATATTAGAATATTGGGTTTTACAATATTCCTAAATTAAACCACAAATCTATTAAAAAATTCAAATAATTGAATTTTTGTGATTTGCCAGATAAAGAAATTATCAGAGAATTAATAAACATTTAATGTCCTTTAATTAGGACTGTAATTCTTTTTATAGCTTCTAATGGTTACGCCATTCAGAGGACTGCCAATTTAATCATAGGTGATTATATTAATAGTATTCGGGATTTTACTGATAAGACAAACGTATCTGAAGCAATAAACGATATTATTAAAAGAAACTGATATTGTTCCAACTTGGAATATCTGAAAAAAAAAAGACTAATAAATATTATACAACTTATTCAAGTTCCAAATCAGTAACAACAATTAATTCTTACTTAATATTAATATATGGAGATTTTATTAATGAATTAAGGTTATTTAAGTACAGTATGGACTATATTCAATTAAGATTCATAGGGTAAATAATGTATTAAATTTAGGTAAAGTTGAAGGTAATAACTATAAAATCCATATGCTTCGTAAATTACATGCATATGCATTATAATGGTGGCATGAGTTTAAATAATGTAAATGATTTGTAAGGTAAAGCAAAGAGCGAAACAAATCAGGTTTGCTTCATGTTAAATCCTGATGATTTAAAATACGAATATGTCAAACATTTGCCTGCTGTTACAATAAAGATGCTGAAAAGTTTCAGTCAAGTCTCCCAAGTTCCTTCAATGGAAAATGAAAATCAAATATTAAAATCTGAATTAGATAATTTTAAATCACAGGTAGCAGACTTTGCATGCTCAAGTGTCCCATCCGACTTCTATCAGGATCTAATTCACTTGAAAATTAAGTAGTTTTTATTAAAAATTTTTTTCTACCAATAATGCGATATGGTCTTTTTCATAAGGTTCCAATTTTACTTTTTCAATAATTTTAAAACCTTTCTCTTTTAATTTCTTTTCTTCTTCTTTAAAGATCTTTTTAGGCTTTTGCACTACATCAATACTTCTAGCTTTAATGGTAATAATGCCCATTCCATTATCTTTTAAAAATAAATTCATGTTTTTCATAAACAAGTCAGTTTGTGTAGGTTGAGCAACATCACAATACACTAAATCAACATTTTCCACATAGTTCAGATATCCTTTAGGTTTTGTTGCATCTCCTAAAATTGGAGCAATATTAGGTCGTTGACGTGAAAGCCGAACTAATTTTTTAGCTGTATTGGGTGAAAATTCGATTGCATATATTTTTCCAGTAATTGCAAGATCTGAAATATGCGATACGGTTGTTCCAGTTGAAGCACCAAGGTATAAGACTTTTGAAGTATCCTCAAGCTCTAAATTTGATAATCCATTTAGAAGTGCCGCTGCCAATTTGGAACGTCTAGGATTCCAAATTCTATATTCTTCCTCTTCTTTAATCAATTCTTCTCCATAAACGGATATTCCTGGAGTTAAATTTTTAGTTGCAACATTTCCATCTTTAAAATAAACTTGCATGCTCTACCTCCTATTCCTTTTCTTTTTACCTTTTCTCTTCATATTTTTAGATTTTGACTTTTCTTCTTTTCTTTTTTTAGTAGTTTTAGTTGGAAATGGATTATCTTTTTCTATTTGTTCACTTTTGTTTTTAAATTCTTCTGCAGCATTTTCATCAAATGTTTTAGTGAAAACATCACGTCTGACAGCTAAGGATATCATGCCTGCAAGTGTTCTTGCGATTTTCCCACGATTCCACCATTTGGCTCCACGAACTTGGGGGTGCTGATAGATTAAACCATATTTTGGAGGATTGTCACCACTCTTTAAGTGTCTGAATAATGCTTTTTCAGCACCCATTATTTGAACAGTACTTGATGGATAAATTGCAAGACGTTTTATCCCTCCTGCATGTGAAATTAACTTTGCACCTAGTGTGGATCCAACTAACAATCTTAAATTCGGTGCAATTGACTCCATTTTGCTGTCAATATAATTTTCAATATTTTTCCTTGATTTTTGAAGTTCAAAAATGGAGTTGGCATAATTGTTCATTATATCCAAATCAATTGGATTAATATCCTCTTCTAAATCAATAATGTCTTGTGGGAATGCATCAGGTTTTGTTTTTATGATTTCTTCTTTTGTTTTATTTTGTGAAATTAATTTAATGTAAGTTTCATTATTTTTAACAACGTCCATTTCAGGGAAGTATAGTGCATACCATTCTCTTATTGTTTCAGTTAACTTGGAGATGGCATCATCAATTTCTTCAATAGAGTTAACCGCTTGAATTAAATGTTTGTCTCCCCCTGCGGATTCTTTTTTAATTTTATAAATCGCAAATTTTCGGTAAATCTTACTTATATCATCACTATTTAATCCAAATTTATCATAATTGCTTCTTAGATAATTTCCAGCCTGATTTGGTGTTTTAATAGTAACTTTATCATTGTTATAATCAGATAACCTTTTATTTGACTCGATGATTATTCCATCATAATCGCCGCTGACTTCGTCAATAATCTCCAATTCCTCAGTTACAATTTGTTTGTCATTAATTTCAGCTAATTTATTAATTATTTCATCTTCTTGAAATAATTTCTCAGAAATCAATTCATTTTCGCTATTAAAAGCAAAATATCCTTTAACACAGTAAGTTATATAGCATTCCATAAGGTAATTTATTCATTTTATTTTTAATAAGTATTTTTATAATGAATTGTAAAGTATTAATTAGGTTATAATTATGTCAAAAGAAAGTTTTAGAGATTTAAAAAATGAAATTGAACTTCAAAATGCAGAAATTGATGAGATGTCAATGGAGCTAGAAAGCAAAAATGAGGAAATCAACAAATTAAAATTATATTCTACTAAATTGAAATATGAGAACAAAAACTTGGAGGATAAACTCGATTCAAAAATTGACTATGATAAAGCAAGATTTAAAGAACTTGATGATTTAAATGAAAAAATCCTGGAAAAGGAAGCTAACATTGAAGAAAAACAGGAACAGGTTAGATATCTCAGATCTTTAATTGATGATTATAAATCCCAAATCAAGTCAAATTCCGAAGAGTTTGAAATGCAACTTAGAAAAATCTCTAAACATTATGAAGTCCTACTGGCTCAAAAAGACTTAATTGTTGAAAAACAAGACAAAATAATCAATAACCTTTCAAAAACAAATGATGAATTATTTAAATCCAATAAAACTAATGCTGTTGGTTTGAAGTTACAAAATGAGAAATATCAAGAAATCATTGATAGATTAACAAAATAGTTAAGTAATTAATTACAAAGTTGATAGTATGTTAAAAACAAATATTTGTGGAGTGGAATTTCAAAATCCGTTGATGTTGGCAGCAGGAATTATGGGCAGTAATGCCTCATCAATGAATTGGATTTTAAAATCCGGTGCTGGAGGAGTAGTATCTAAATCATTTTCCCTAAATCCTCATCCAGGTTATGTCAATCCTACTACTGTTGCAGTTGAAGGAGGAATAATAAATGCTATCGGACTTTCAAATCCGGGAGTTGAAAATTTTAAAGAGGAATTGCTCAAAATCGAAAGGGAAGGCAATGTTTTGATTGCATCAATTTATGGTGCAACTCCTGATGAATTTTCCCAACTTGTATGTGAAGTTCAAGGTCTTGTTGACATGATCGAGTTAAATATTTCATGTCCTCATGCAATGGAAGGTTATGGAGCTTCTATTGGTCAAAGTTGTGATTTGTCTCATACTATTGTTGCAGCAGCAAAAGATGTGGCTGAAGTGCCAATCATTGCAAAATTAACTCCTAATGTAACGGATATAACAGAAATTGCAAAGACTTGTGAAGATGCAGGTGCAGATTGCCTGTCATTAATCAATACCTTAGGTCCTGGAATGAAAATCAATATTGATGTTGCAAAACCGGTATTGTCTAATAAATTTGGGGGAATGAGCGGCAAAGCAATAAAACCTATAGCTATTAGAAATGTTTATTCGGTTTATGAATCAGTTGACATACCGCTGATTGGTGTTGGTGGTGCATATACTTTTGAAGATGTTGTAGAATTTATATTTGCAGGTGCAAGTGCAGTTCAAATCGGTACTGCAATTATGGATGAAGGTGTAGATGTATTTAGCAAAATAAATATTGGTTTGGAGAAATTCATGGAAGATGGGGGTTACTCTTCTATTGATGAAATGGTGGGGATTGCACATGATTAATGAACCAAAGATAGTTGAAATAATCGAGATTATCACTGAAACTCCTACAATTAAAACTTTTAAATTTAACTGGGACTTTGAAACACTTGGCCGCCCAAATCCTGGTGAATTCTTAATGATTTGGAATTTTAATAATGAAAAACCAATGTCTATCTCACAAATTAATAATGATGAACTGTTTATAACTGTAAAAAACATTGGAAAATTCACATCCCAATTACATGACCTTGATGTGGGTGATAAAATAGGTGTTAGGGGCAGCTACGGTAGCGGTTTTAACAATTCACTTATAGGAAAAAAAATAATAGCTATTGGGGGAGGTGTTGGAATGGCTCCAATCAATGCTATTGTTCGTAATTTGGCTCAAAATAATGATGTTGATGTAATTTCAGCTGCTCAAACCAAAGAGGAATTATTATTCGTTGATTCATTAGCTGAATTAGGAGTTAATGTTCATCCATGTACTGATGATGGAAGTTTCGGATTTAAAGGATTTGCAACTGATTGCCTTAGTGATTTACTTGAAGATGCAACTTATGATTTTGCATTTGTTTGTGGGCCTGAGGTCATGATGAAAGGGATATTTGATATTCTTGAAGCATCTAACATACCTGGGCAATATTCTCTTGAAAGATATATGAAATGTGCACTAGGTGTTTGTGGCCAATGCTGTGTTGATAGTGAAGGTTGGAGAATTTGCGTAGAAGGACCGGTTTTCAATCAAAATCAACTAAAACAAATCACTGAATTTGGAAAATATAGAAGAGACGCCTCTGGTGTAAAATACTAATTTGGGATTTGATAAAATGGGAATAAATATTAAAGATAACCTAACTCCACCAATACTTTTGGTAATATTTCTGTTGACTATTTCGCTGATATTTATATTTCCTGTTTTAAACATGATTGTATTGGGTATGATTCTTGCTTATGGGGTGCGCCATGTAGCTCGTAAAATTCAATCGAAGATAAGATTTGAATCTGTTTCAATTTTACTTTCAATGGTTCTTATTTTAATGCCGCTGATACTGTTAATCATATATATTTCTATGGAATTGTCTGGCATAATCTCTGGATTTTTAGCATCTAACTCATATTCAGATATTAATTCGTCTTTAACTTCTATTGCCTCATATATTCCTTTAGAATTTGATGTTAATTCAATGTCTGCCTCAATCAACTCCTCATTACACGAAATTGGAAGTTATATTTTAAATCATCTTGTTAATTTCTTAAGTAGTTTAATGAACATTACATTGAATTTGTTCATATTGGTATGTTCAGTATTTTACTTTGCTCGTGATGGGGATAAATGCTTAAAATTCGTCCGATCCTTTGTTCCAGCAGATTCAATTCACTTTTTCGACAGAACTGTAGATGCTATTAAAGGTGTTTTAAGAAGTATATTCTATGGACACTTTTTAACTTCTGTAATTATAGGAATATTTGGAGCTATTGGTTATTCAATTCTCGGCTATCCATATGGGATATTTTTAGGAGTGATTACTGGTATTTTACAACTCATTCCAGTTTTTGGACCATGGCCGATTTATTGGGGATTGTTTTTTGCAGATATCCTTGGCGGAAATTATCCAAGAGCACTAACTGTCTTATTGTTCGGATTTTTCTTAAGTACCGTAGATATGTATATCAGACCTGCTCTATCAAGTCGTTATGCTGATATTCACCCATTAATTCTACTTATTGGATTTTTATCAGGTCCGTTAGTATATGGAATTGTCGGATTCATTGTCGGGCCTTTAGTTTTAGGAATTACATATGCCGTTTTAGATAATTATAGGCATGAATATCTCATGGAGGATGAATAAATGCAGAGAAATGTTGTAATTTTAGATATTGATTATGTTACTTATGAAGGCAAACCTGTAATACGATTATTTTCAAAAGAAGGGGATAAAAACATAATTTTGATTGATGATACGTTTGAACCATATTTGTATGTTGTATCAGATAATATTGAAGATTGCATATCTGAAATTAAAGAAAATTTAGATGTTGTCAATGTTGAGAAAGTTGTTAAAAAAGATTTTCAAGTCGAATCTGAATTTGTAAAAGTTATATTCAAACATCCTCAGGAATTAGCTAAAAACAGGGATGCCTTAAGAGATTTGAATAATGTAATCCAAATTAGAGAATTTGATATTCCATTTTATAGAAGATATCTTATGGACAGAGATGTAATACCAATGACAGAGGTAATTGCAATTGGAGATAAAATTGATACTTTCCTCGACCTTGATTCTACAAAACAAGATTTTGAAATAATCAAATTGACTGAAAAATTGGAACGTATGCCGGATTATCCTCAAAATTTCAGAATATTGAGTTTTGATTTGGAAGTTAGAAACCCTCACGGCATGCCTGATTCAGCCAAAGATGAAATCATCATGATTGGTGTGGCTAGTAATTTTGGCATAAATCAGGTAATATCCACTAAAACAAACTCTAAAGTTAGGGGGGACTTTGTAAACCAAAAAAATTCTGAAAAGGAAATGATTGAAGAGTTTGTTAAAATAATTAAAGAGAATAATGTTGATATTATTGTGGGGTATAACTCAGATAATTTTGATTTTCCATACTTAAAAGATCGTGCAAAGATATTAAATGTTGATTTGGACATCGGAATGAATGATTCTGAAGTTAAATTTATTAGAAGAGGATATGCAAATGCAGCTTCATTTAAAGGTTTGATTCATGTAGATTTATATCTTGTAATGAGAAGGTACATGACTCTTGATAGATACACTTTAGAAAGAGTTTATTATGAGTTATTTGGGGTGGAGAAAATCGATGTTCCAGGAGACCGTATTTGGGAGTTCTGGGACAATGGTGGTGAAAAACTAGACACGCTATTTGATTACTCTTTAGATGATGTTGTATCAACTTTAAAAATAGCGGAACAGACATTACCTCTTAATTTAGAACTTACTCGTATTATTGGACAACCTTTATTTGATGTATCTCGTATGGCAACCGGTCAGCAGGCAGAATGGTTTTTAGTAAAACAGGCTTATTTTGATGATGAGGTGGTTCCAAACAAACAAGGATCTAACTTTGCAGACCGTGCTTCAGCTGAGGATAATGAAGGTGGATATGTAAGGGAACCTGAAAAGGGTTTGCATGAAAATCTTGTTCAATTTGATTTTAGAAGCCTATATCCAAGTATTATTATTTCAAAAAACATTTCTCCCGATGTTATGACTTTAGGGGAAGTTGAAAACGAAGAAGATTATAATATTTCTCCCGAACATGGAGTTAAATTTAAAAAATCACCACAGGGATTTATTCCATCAGTCATTGATAAAATCCTGCAAGAAAGATTCCGTATTAAACGTGAAATGAAGGCATCTGATGATGAAACTGAAAGAAAAGCGTTAAATGTACAACAACAAGCTATTAAAAGATTGGCAAATACTATGTATGGTATTTATGGGTTTCCAAGATTTAGATGGTATTCATTTGATTGTGCAAAAGCTATTACTTCTTGGGGAAGGCAATATATTAAATCATCAATAAAAAAAGCAGAAGATTATGGTTTTTATGCAATATATGCGGATACTGATGGTTTTTATGCGAAATATAAAAAATAAAAAAAGTTTAAGAGAAATTTAATTCTCTTATTTTTTGATTTTAATGGTTGATTTTGCTGTTTTGGCAACACAATACTTGTTAGCGGAATTAACTACAACTTTATGTTTACCAACTTTTAATTTTCCAACATTAAGGTTAGCAATTCCTTTTGCGTTAGTTTTTAGAGTGTAAGTTTTATATTTTTTACCAGTATAAACTTTAACTTTAACTGCAACCTTGGAAATTACTTTTTTAGTCTTTTTATTGATAACTTTTACTTTAAAGTATTTTTCACTACCCTTTTTAGCGCTTATTTTTTTAACAACTAATTTAGTTGGTGCCTTTTTAATTACTATTTTGGAAATAATTTTTTTAGCTTTATAATTTTTGTTATCAGCGCCACTTATAACAACATAATAGGTTCCCGGTCTTAAATTATCAAGGGATAATTTAATTTTACCATTGGCTCCGGTGTAACCGTTATAGTTGTAATATTTAGATGAAGTAATAAAGACTTTAATGTTAACCTTTGCATTATAGATTCCTTTTTTATTTTTAGTGTTACTTAATTTAATGTTAAAGTATTTGCCACCTTTATAGTAATCTGTTACTTTTGGTGCTTTGATTTTTGCACTAGCTTTTTTAACTGTAATAGTTTTAGTAATTTGATTACTTTGGTATCTAGCATCTGCTGATGTTACAATAATTTTATGGTTTCCAACATCTAAAGATGCACTAAATAAAATTTGACCATTACTATTAGTTTTGAAAAGATAATCAGTGTAGTTTTTAGAAGTTGAGTATAATCTAACAAATACGTAAGCTCCACTTATGCCTTTGCCGTTTTTAGTAACTTTAATTGTATAAGTAGGGCCACTGTTATAGTAAATTTTAACATTTTTACCACTAATTACAACCGGAATCTTTTTAATGGTCATGGTGGATTTTATAGAAGCATTTACAACATTTTTAGTGTCATTTGTAGATGCAGTTAAACTATAAGTTCCTCCAACAACTCCTTTAACAGAAATATGTGCCTTTCCATTTACATTAGTTGAAACATAGAAGTAGTTTTTACTAATTTTAGGGAAGTGTAATTTGAGGATTATTCCGTTCATTGCTTCTCCACTTTCTGAATTAGTTACAGTAAAGGTTAAGTTTTTATTACTTCCATAATACTCATTATAGTTATCCATTTTTATGGTAACCTTAGCTTTAGTAATAGTTAAATTAGTTGTTACTTTTGTTGATACTAAACTGTCGGATGTAGTTAACTCAACAGTATGATTTCCAACATTTAATCTATTCATAGCTAAATTGTTATTATTTTGATCAAACTCATATAAGTTGCTATTTTTAAAGGAAGCAGTATTGTTTTCATCAATAGTTGCACTGAATCCGGCTTTAATCCTTCCAGTTGTGGTTAAACTTAATTTTTTTCCTTTAAGGGATATGGTACTATTGTCAAGGTCTACTAATTTGAAAGTGAAATTACCGGATAAGTACTGGTTTTCAGCTTTGATTATTTCAATTTTAACATTGTAGATTCTTTTCATAGTAATTTTTTTAGTTGCATTCACGTCTCCATTATTATAAATAATGGTTAGGTTTCCACTAGTAATATTGTCTCCATCGTATGTAAATGTGATAGTTCCATTTTCAACACTTAAAATTGTTGCGTTGACAGTTTTTGTTAAATTGCCGTCTTTATAGGTAATTGTTAAATTAATATTGGTTTTATTAATTTCAAAAATATCTACACCATTGGTAATATTAAGCACAATTGTACCATTTTTGGTGGAGTTGACTTTAACAGTTTTATCTTTTGTATTTATTACAACACTGCCACGAACATTAATATTAATAGTTTTTGTAGATGCGTTATAGTTTTCATTACCAGTATAAATAATTGTTACGGGATAAATTCCTTTAGTCAATTTAGTAATTGTTAAAATATTTGTTGTACTATTATAACTATAATTTTTCACACCAGTTATTGTAAAATTATTTTTAGTAATGTTGCTAATAGGAGCATTATTCACATCTAAAACAACAACACTAATGTTTATTACTTCATTTTCATTAGCATCAACATCTGAAGCATTAATTAAAGTGGTGTATTTTATTGCAACTTCTTTAATAATGCTTTTATTTCCTTCAGTATAATTAACGATTAAGGTAGAAGGAATCTTATTTTCAAGGTTGCTAATACTGATTATATGATTTGTTGCTACCTCGTTCCAATCAATTGGAACTGTGGCATTAATATCATTATATTTTAAGATAACTTTAGTATTTGAGTCATTTAAAAGATGGGTGTTGTCATGAACTCCATCAGTTAGGTTAATTGGAACATCTACACTATTTCCATCACTATTGATGCCTGAAGGCATAATTAAAGTATTATTTCCAAATATGGAAAGAATTATTTTACTTGTAGAATTGTTATATACAGCATTACCTAAATACCATATATCTAAAGTATGATTTCCAATAGCTAATTTGTCAATAAGGGTTATTCCTGTCGTATTATTATATGTGAATTTTATTGATTTTCCGTTTTCAAGAACAGTTAAGTTACTTGCAGAAATATTCAAGGTATTAGATTCATTATATTTTACTTCTACAGGAATCACTACACTCTCGTTGTCTTTATATTCTT
The DNA here is from genome assembly GCF_963082495.1 of Methanobrevibacter sp. V74. NCBI lineage: Archaea > Methanobacteriati > Methanobacteriota > Methanobacteria > Methanobacteriales > Methanobacteriaceae > Methanobrevibacter > Methanobrevibacter sp. V74. The sequence goes on along the minus strand of NZ_CAUJAN010000003.1, from coordinate 263,848 downwards.
GATTTTCACAAACAACTTCAGTATTTATTTTTTCTTGCGTGGATCCATTGCCATTATCGGCAAGGACAACACTATCGTCTGCACTAGCTAGTTGACTGTCGCTATCTGCAGTGACATTTTCACTAGCACAAACAGATCCGATACTTATTAATAGGAAGATTGTCATCGCTATTAATAACAGATAAGAGTTTTTAAATTTCATAAATTTATTATCCTCCTTTTAATGAAAATCATATTATTTGAAAAGTTTACGATTTTCAATACTAAATTATTATTATTTTTTTACATTTATACTTTTGGCTTTTTTCATCATTTTTTTAATATTTTTAAATTTAATTTTAGTTTTAAAATAGTTAAGATAAAGGGTATAACAAGTATTTAACTGTTTTAAAAAAAGAATTTTTGAAGATTTAAAATAGTTAAGATGAAGTGCATAATAAGTATTTATTTGTTTTAAAAAAGAATTTTTGAAGAATAATCTTATTCTTCAACATATGAATCTATGTCAATATCTAACTTGTCACAGATTCCTTTTAATTGATTGTATAAATTTTCATCAATTGCAACGCCATTAGCTTCAGCTTCAGCAATTCTTTTAACTTCTAAATCTCCTGGAATAGCTACACTTTCCCCAGTTTCTCTAACTTGTGATATAAAGTCTTCGGTGTTTGCTTTAAATTCATCAAAGTCACCAAATTTAGAAGGATCAATTACAATATATAAATCTCCTTTAGTACAGTCTTTATCCGGTGAAGCAGTACCTGTAACTCCACGACCGTAACCTGCCTGTACTAATGGGCCGGTTAAAATTTCAATTAATAGTGATAATGCATATCCTTTGAATCCGCCAAATGGTAAGATAGATCCTTCAAGTGCAGCTTCAGGGTCATTTGTTGGGTTTCCATCTTTATCCAATGCCCAGCCATCAGGCAAATCAAGGCCTTTTCTTTTTGATTCAATTATTTTTCCACGGGCAGTAATTGAAGTTGCCATATCTACAGTGATGTAGGAATCAGATGGAATGCCTAATGCAATCGGATTGGTTCCAATTAATGCTTCCTTACCGCCTAATGGTGCAATAGCAGGATCAGTATTTGCAATAACTATTCCAATACAGTTTTCACGTAATGCTAAATCGGAGTAAAATCCAGTAACGCCAAAGTGGTTAGAATTGTGAACTCCAACACAAGCAATACCTACTTCTTTAGCTTTTTTAATAGCTATTTGCATTGCTTTATAAGATACTGCTTGTCCAAATCCACAATTTCCATTAATTAATGCCATGGCAGGAGTTTCTTTTTCAATAGTAATATTGTCTTTCAAGTTAATTGTGTTTGCTTTAATGCTGGTAAGATATTGTGGAAATCTTCCAAGTCCATGTGATGTAAATCCTTTTAAGTCAGCATCCAATGTCGCTTCTGCCACTAATTCTTGATCTTCCTTGCTAGCTCCAAGCTTAGCTAATATTTCTTTTACAAGAGCCATTTCATTATCTTTCATTATCTTCATTTACACACCTTCAGTACTCAATAACAGATTTCTCAAAAGCTTTAACTGTAATTTTTTCATCATCAGTTACTTTACCGATAATTTGACATTTACAGTGTTCTCTTAAAGTTTCCATAATTTTATCAGCTTCTGTCTCATCACTAATTACAACAAAACCCACACCCATGTTGAAAACTTTGTACATTTCTTTGATGTCCACGTTTTGTTCATAAATAAGTTTAAATATTTCCGGAACTTCTGGAAGGTTGGTAATTTCATATCCCACACCTTTTTTCAAACGTCTAAGGTTGGTGAAACCTCCTCCGGTAATATGGGCAAGCCCATTAATATTATATTCTTTTTCAAATAATGCAACAATAGGTTTAACATATAATTCAGTTGGCCTTATTAATTCTTCACCAATTGTAGTTTCGCCATTTGGCATTTCATCGTCTATGCTAAATTTAGCATCATCAAATAATGCTTTTCTTGCAAGACTATATCCATTAGAATGAATTCCATTACTTTCAATGCCAATTAAAACATTTCCTGGTTCAATATTTTCACCGGTAATGATTTTATCGATATCAACAAATCCGATACCAGTTCCTGCAAGGTCGAAATCTTTGATTATTTCTGGAAGTGAAGCTGTTTCACCACCAATAATTGCGATTTTAGATTCCTTAGCGCCTGTTACTAAACCTTCAGCGATTTCAGCGGCTCTTTCAGGGTCTGGTTTTTCAACAGCAAGGTAATCTACTAAAGCTATAGGTTCAGCTCCAACACATAAAATATCGTTAACAACCATAGCAATACAATCAATACCTACTGTATCATATTTGTTCATCATTTCAGCAATTAAAATTTTACTTCCAACACCATCAGTACTCATAGCGATAGCTTTATCTCCTAATTTTACTAAAGCTGCATAATGACCACTGTCAGTAATAATATCTCTGCATTCTAATGTTGATTTAAGTTTGTCTGCTAATTTTGAAACAGTAACTGCTTCCAAATCAATATCAACACCAGATTCTGAATAAGTAACCATGATTACACCAATTTAAAAATAAAATTAAATGTTGCAATGTTATTACAACACATTAATGTTAATAATAATACTTTGTTTTATTTAGTATTTAATAATTTTTAATGAATTCTTACACAATCTAAATTAATTGGGGTTTTAGTTTCAATCTTATAACTTCTATGGATTGAAGATGCCAAGTCCACTGCTTTATAGGGGTCTCCATGACAAGTAATGACTTTTTCAGGTCTTGGATTGAGTCTTTTAACATATTCCATTAATTGTCTTCTGTTGGAGTGACCACTGAATCCATTAATAGTTTTAACTTCCATTTTAACACAGAATTGCCTAGTTCTTCCATCATCATCTTCAAGAGGAATTTCCTTCCAACCTTTTTGAACTCTTCTACCCATTGATCCTTCAGACTGGTATCCTACGAAGATTATTGAATTTTTTTCATCTTCACATAACCACTTGAAGTATTCTACTGAGTTTCCTCCAGTTAACATACCTGAAGTTGATAGGATAATCGCAGGCTGTTTTGATTCAACAATTTCTTTTCTTTGATTATGATTTTGAACTTTTTCAAACATGTCTGAGACAAATGGATTTCTTCCCATGTGGAAAATTTGGTCTCTTAAATCTTTGCTTAAGTATTCTGGTCTTGCAGTATGGATTGCTGTAGCTTCCCAAATCATTCCATCAATGTAAATTGGTACTTCATCAATCATTCCATGTCTCATGTACTCTTCAAGCACGACCATTAATTCCTGTGCTCTTCCCACAGCAAATACTGGAACTAATATTTTTCCGCCACGTTTAAGGGTTTTGTAGATGGTTTTCATCATTTCTTTTTCAGCATTGTTTCTGGAAGGTTGCACATCTTCTTTTCCACCATATGTACTTTCCATAATGACAGTTTCAGCACGTGGGAAACGGATATTTGCAGGTTCAAGTAATCTTGATGGTTCATATTTGAAATCTCCAGTATATACTAAATTGTGAGCTCCATCTCCAATGTGCATATGGGACATTGCTGAACCTAAGATGTGTCCTGCATTATGCAATGTTAATCTTATGTCTGGTGAAATGTCGGTTACTTCACCATAATCTAAGGTAATTGTATTTTTAATTTGTTGTTTTACATGTTTTGATGTAAATGGAAGTGGATTACCTTCTCTGTGGGCAATATCCAAGTGATCAAATTGTAAAAGTGTAGTCAAGTCTCTTGTTGGTGTTGTACAGTAAACCGGTCCATCATATCCATAATGGAAAAGATATGGTACAAAACCACAGTGATCTAAGTGAGCGTGAGATATAATAACCGCATCCAATTCTTCAATTGAAAATTCAGGAGCATTCAAATAGGGGAATGCATTTTTATTATCTGATGCGGCAACATTAACACCACAATCAAGTAAAACTCGACTGTTGGGTGTTTGTAATAACATTGAAGAACGTCCTACTTCTTTAAATCCTCCCATGGAAGTTACTCTTGCCCAATCATTAGGGAACTTACTTCCTTGGTGGATTTGACGTCCTAATTTTTGTAATAATTTTTTTCTTTCTTTACTGCTATTCTTTTTAATAGTTCTAATTTTTCCAATAATGTCTGAACTAATTGGAGGGGTTCTTAATATTTTAGGTGCCCATCCAGTATTTTTAACGATATTTCTTGAAGTAGCTCCGTATTTTCCAATGACAAGCCCTGGTTTTTTAGCAGTAATAACAACCTCACCAGTTACTGTATCAAAGTAAACATCAGTAATTTCAGCTCCATCTGGAACTATTTCATGAATTTTATTTATAGTTGGTTCTGGTTCAAGTAAAGCACTTTTGTCAGATCTAATAATAATTCTTTTTCTTAGTTCTTTTGCAAGTGATCTTATAAGATCACCATTTTCAGTAATAATTTCTGGATTCTTAGTGTAAACTACTACTTCAGGTCCTTCAAATTCCACTTTCGAGACCTGAATTTCATCGGGTAGTTTTGATAAAATCTCTTTTTTAATATCATCTAAAATATCTGAAGTCATATAATCCCTTCAAAAAAAAGTTTGTGTAGAAAAATAGTTTATGGAAGCATTTAAGTCATAATCAGTTAAATTCCATAAACTATCTACACTATTATATAAAAAATAGTTAGTTATGAAAAATTAGTTTACTTATATTTTTTCAAGAATTTCATTAATTTTTTCATTATCTAACATTTCAAAGCCGTTTTTATCCACTTTAGCGACTAGATATCCGTTTCCAGAATAAGTGTCACGTTCAGCAGCAGCTCTAATAGCTCTTATGGCTATTTCTATTCCTTCATCAGTTGTTAAGTCATCTCTAAATCTGTCTTCAAGAACTCCGTAAGCTACGATAGAACCTGATCCAGTTGAGATATAATCATCTTTAATCATACCGCCTGCTGGGTCAAGTGAGTAAAGAGATGGTTCTTCCTCATCCATTCCACCAAGTAATGTTTGAACATACATTGGTCCTGAACGTAAGATATTTGCAGTTAATGATGCAGCTGCTTTAACACTGATAGTGTCATTGTTTCTCATTTGATATAATGATACTTCTGCTTCAATAACTTTCATTAAACTTTGTGCATCTCCAACAGAACCAGCTATGGTTGTTACAATGTGATCATCAATTTTAAATATTTTTTCTGCTACTTTGTGAGCTACAAGGTTTCCCATACTAGCTCTTCTTTCACTTGCAAATACAACCCCATCGTTACAAGTAATTCCAACGGTTGTTGTACCTTCCAGTATTTTATCATCCATTTAAATACACCTCGTATAAGTATTTAAAATATTTTATTTCAACTACTCATAGGTTAATATAACAAAATATAAATTAATTTTTCTAAATTAATTTTATTTAAAATCAGAATCAATAATTAGTATAAACTAACAATACTATATTAGTTATTTCAATATATAAAGTTTTCTTTTTAGGTGGAGTTAATGAAGTATAAAAAAATTGGAGATATCTTAATTTTGGATAATAATTATTCGGATAATAATTTTGATGAATTATCAAAAAAATATAACGTTAAAACTATAATGAAGATTAATCATATTCAAGGAACTAAAAGAGAACCAGTTCATCAAATTCTTTATGGTAGTAGCACTGAAACAATTAATAAAGAAAATGGATGTCTTTTCAAACTGGATTTGTCAGAAGTAATGTGGTCAAAAGGAAATAATAATGAACGTTTAAGAATTGCTAAATTAGTGGAGGATAATGAAAAAGTAATTGACATGTTTGCTGGTATTGGATACTTTACTATTCCAATTGGTGTTCATGCAAATGCATCTAGTGTAATTGCAATTGAAATAAACCCTAATTCCTATCAGTTTTTATGTGAAAACATTAAGTTAAATAAACTAAATAATGTAATTCCTGTTCTTGGGGATTGTAAGGATATTGCTCCAGAATTTAAGGCGGATCGAATTATCATGGGTTATGTAAAAACAACTCATCATTACTTAAAAGTGGCTATTGATAGTTTGAATGAAGGTGGAATCCTGCATTATCATGAAACTGTTCCTGAAAAATTAATTAAAACAAGGCCGATTGAAAGGATAATTTCAAAGGCTAATGGTCGGGAAGTAGAGTTATTAAAAATAAACAAAATTAAAAAGTATGCTCCTGGAGTGGAACATGTGGTTATTGATGCTCGGATATATTGACGATCTTTTCCAAGATAAAATTGTTTAACCATTCGGAATTGATGTATTTTTCATAAACGCATAATCTTTCGGTTAATTTAAATCCTGCATCTTCAGTTAAGTTTTGAAGTTCATCAATTCCTGGCCATGGGGATGTGATATTTACAAAGTCAGGACTTACAGGTGAAATCCCTCCCCAATCATCAGCACCGCATAATAGGAAGATTTGTGCAGTATAATTGTTTAAATTGGGAGGAACTTGTATGCTGACATTGGTATTGCTAAATACTAATGTTCCTGCAATCACAGTTCTAATCATATCTAAAAAGCTTGGTTCTGGCCAATTTTCCATTTCAATGCCTGATATCGGTGTGAAATTTTGAATAATGACCTCTTGAATATGGCCATATTTGTCATATAACTCTCTAATTGCAATTAAAGAGTCAGCTATTTCTTCAGCGGTTTCTCCAATTCCAATTAAAATCCCTGTGGTATATGGAATTTTAAGTTTTCCTGCATTTTCAATGGTTTTTAATCTAATTTTCGGATTTTTTCCAGGACTTTTATTATGTGCAGGCAATTCCAATAATCTAGAAGATGCATTTTCAAGCATCAAACCCATGGAAGCATTAACATCTTTAAGCTTTTTCAAATCTTCATAACTGTAATTTCCGCCATTGGTATGGGGGAGTAATGTTGTTTCATCTAAAGTCATTTGACAGATGTCAACAACATAATCAACCATGTTCTCATAGCCATATTCAGTTAATTTGATTTTAACAATTTCTTCTTCATCTGCATCTTCACCAAAAGCAAACATTGCCTCTTTACAACCATATTGTTCAGCTTCTTTTAAACTTTTCAACACTTCTTCTTTGCTTTTAAGGATAATGGCATTTGAATCAGCAGGATTCTTTTTAAAATTACAATATCCGCAATCATTTCTGCAGATTTCAGTTAATGGTATAAAAATATTTTTAGAATAAGTAATGAGATTATTCTCCCTATATTTCACAGTTTCAGCCATATATCTTATAATATCACTGTCTGTTGCGGTCAATACTTGGAGAATATCTTCTTTAGTTAAATTTGATTTCATTAGTCTTCACGTTCGGAAACAGTTACTTCCACATAAAGCGGAGGTATCTCATTTTTATCTTCCCAAATTGCAATGACTACATCAAAATTTGGAAGTTCAAATACTTTATATTCAACAACAAGGCCCATTGATTCAAACTGCTCTTTCATTTTAATGAATCCCTTGTTGTCTATATCATTTGTGGTTGCCTCGTTTGAAGTAATGTTTTTATCACTAACTTTAAGAATTTCCGATATTTCTTCTGAATTTGCATCTAATTCAGTTCCACCAATGATTTTACCGATTTCACTGAGTTTTGATTCAAATTTATCAAGAGGTATGACTTTTCTAGATTTCCCTCTAACAATCAATATCCTTTCATTATCAATTGCCGGTCTTGATCCTTTAAATGAATCAAAAAATCCCATCACTTCTCCTGCAATTTCATAAGTTTTTTTCATTAAATCAAATCCTTAGATGTTCAATTCTTCTTTTAGTTCTCCAAGGGTTGTTACCTTTTCTGCAAATGCATTATGTCTGTGAATACTTTCTTGATTTTCTTGACGTGCAGTAATTAATGTATCATCTGGGAAGTCATCATATTTTTTAACAATTTTTTCCATCATGTTTCTAACACAGTCTTCAACAAAAACAGGTTTTTTATGTGCATTGATTACAGTTGCGTTTTCGTCAGGTCTTTTAAGTAATTCACATACTTGGGAACTCATTGAATTTTCAATAATTTCAATTAAATCTTCTGCTTTAACAGTTTTATCTTCAGGAACTTCAATTAATAAGGTGCCTATTCCTCTTTGATTGTGAGAAGCGAAAGTAACTGTGTCTAATACTTTTTGAGTAGTTTCTTCATCTAAAAATTCTAATAATTTATTTTTGTCTGATTCTTTCACAGATTCTTGTGCACATGGACAAACGGTCATTCCAATAAGTTCGGCACCAACACTTTTTCTAATCTCTATGTTGCCTTTATTGTCCCTATATCCTACAGCTTTTGCTTTTAATTGAGCCATTTCCTGGGTTTTATTTTTGGTAACTGGTGATTCTTTCATGAACATGAAATCGGTTGTCATTGAAATTTCAACACGTTTTGCATATTCGTGTTTTGACATCATTTTACCTACTATTTTTGCACATAATGATTCAACATCAACTGAGGAGTCTTTAGATACAGTTTCTAGAACTTCACTAATGGCTTCCGGGTTTCTAGACATATGTACTCCTTTTTGATTACTTGGTAAGTCTACAAAAGCATCAAAGGTAGGTAATAAAATTATAGGTCTTTTATTTGTTCTTTTTAGTTGTAACAATTTTTTAACTCCAGTTACACCTACTCTGGTTAATTTTATAGGTATGTTAGGAGTGTCGTCTTGAGTATCGGGTAAGCAAACTGCCAATTTAATAACCTCATTTCTTAATTAAGTATTAATAAATTTAGTTCTTTTTATTTATATAGTTGCATGATTTGGTATATGCATTGTAACAATTAATATAATATTGTAATATATTTTAAGTAGTATTCTTTTAGAAATTTGAAAATAAAAATAATAAAAAAAGTAAAATTAGTTAACTAATTTTTTAAGAATTTATAAAATATTGGAAGATCCCATATCTTCTTTGATTACATCAAGAACAGTTTGAGTGTAGGTTCTTTCTATAATCGGATCTTTTAATAACTCCTTAATAAATGAATTTAATTCATTTGTGTTTCTGAATTTTGCAATTAAAAATGCATCATATTCTCCAGTAACATCATAAATTCCAACCACATTTTTATTAAAGAAAGTTTTTTCTTCCCAGTTTTTAAGTTTTCCACCTTTAACTCTAACTCCGATAATGGTGGTTAAAACAAAACCTAATTTCTCATGGTCAATAACTGGTGAGAACTTTTTAATTACTCCAGATTTAACCATTTTATCAATACGATTGTGGACAGTGCCTACAGAAACATCTAAACTGCGAGATATTTGTCTATAGGAAGTTCTTACATCTTCATTAATGATTTTTAATATGTTAACATCAGTTTTGTCAAGTTTTACAATATTATCTTTAGTTTTCACCATTCGATATCTCCTTATATTATTTTTAAAATGATTGGTTAATTTTAACCTATATTATAATACTAACTTTTTTATTATATTTAAAAGTTTTTGTATTTTATTTATTTTTTTAATTAATTTTTTAATAAATCTAATTATAAATGGGGTTATATCTTTTGTTTTTATAATATTTGAGTAATATGTAGTTTAGGTTTATTTTTTTAGCTTTTTCTATTTGATTTTTATAATACTGTTATATATTATTTAATTTAATTAAAATATTTTTTATATCTTCAATGCTACATTCACTTTTAATTCCTAATGGGTTATAATGAGTTTTTATAGCTTTAAACCCATGTTTTTCAAGTTCTTCTAAAATCAAATCAAATTTGGGCGCGCTAACTTTTAAATTTTTACATATTTTGTGCACATCATAAAAAGTCACAGGAGCACCGGCTTCACCAATGCATTTATTTAATAATTTCAATGTTTCTTTTTCAGTATTGATCTTTTTATTTTCAACTTCATCAATCATTTCTTGAATAAATTTTAGATTTTGAATGTCCCCTAGCCATAATGGGCCTGCTTGAGTTAATTTTTCACCACAAATTGGACAAACATCATCAATAGGGCTGGCCAATCCATTGCTGGTTTGTCTGTAAAGGCAATGTTTACAATGGACAATGTATCCGATATTTTTAAGAGATTCATCAGTTTTTTTAGAACCTTTTTTAACTTCAATGTATAGTCTCATATAATGTTCGGTACTATGGGACATTTTAACTTCAATAAATTTGGCGTATTTTGAAAGGGTTAAAGCCACAAACCCTGCTAAGATTCTAATTCCAGTTTCATGACAATATTCACTTTTGTAAGGCTTTGAATTATATTTACGAATGCAAGGTTCTTCATATGTTCCGCATAATGCAGAGGTGTCAGTTGCGGTGATACATAACAATGAATTTCTACGGGCACAGTACCCTGCTGAGTCTAGAAAAGGAGAAGGAGTTCCAAAAGGATCAATATCTATAACATCGAATTCGCCGCGTTTCATTCTTAAAAACATGCTAGCATCGTGCTGATAAATTTTAACATCCTCTAAATTATTCAATTCGATGTTATGCCTTTCATAATGATTTGCGGTTTCACTTATGTCATTTATAGAAACCTCGCCGACGCCATCAATTTCATTTTTATATCTAATGCCTCTAATTCCGCTTCCTCCAAATAAATCACATATATTTATTTCCCTTTGTTGCTCTTTTTGAAATACTTGGAGTGCAAGGATAGATAAATCTCTATTTAATTCCATATGAGGATTATAAAAAACTGGTGCAGCTGATGAAACTTTATCAAATTCTGGAAATTCAATTGTGGTAAATCCTTCTTCAATGCGTCTTGTTTTATATTCGTCCATTACTTCTCACTCATAATTTTTTTATTAAGTAATATTTTAAATATTATTAAATTTAAACATTAGTATAGTAAATCTATTGGTGATAAAATTGTCAGATATTAGAGTTCCTATTGCTAAACCAATAATCGGAGAAGAAGAAATAGAAAATGTAGTTGAAGTTTTAAAATCAGGTATGATTGCTCAAGGTCCAAAAGTTGAAGAATTTGAGCAAAAATTTGCTGATTGGGTAGGTGCAGAGTATGGAATTGCTGTTAACTCAGGAACTGCTGCTTTACACACTGCATTACTAGCATGCGATATTGGAGAAGGCGATGAGGTTATTACAACACCATTTACATTTATTGCAAGTGGTAATTCCATAGTGTATACTGGGGCAAAACCGGTATTTGCCGATATTGATTTAAAAAATTATACAATAAATCCTGATGAAATTGAAAAATCAATAACAGAGAATACTAAAGCTATTTTGCCAGTTCAATTATATGGTCAATCTGCAAACATGGATAGAATTAATGAAATAGCTGAAAAATATGGATTAATTGTTATTGAAGATGCTGCCCAAGCTCATGGAGCAACTTGCAACGGTAAAAAAATAGGCAGTCTGGGGGATATGTCTTGCTTTAGTTTTTACCCAACAAAAAACATGACCACTTCCGAAGGCGGAATAATTACAACAGATGATGAAGATTTAGCAGAAAATGCAAGAATATACAGGGCACACGGAGCTAGTGTTAGATATCATCATGATGCAATAGGATACAATTTTAGAATGACTGATATTTCCGCAGCGATAGGTCTTGCACAATTGGAAAAAATAGATGATTTTAATGATAAAAGAATTGCCAATGCGGCATATTTAAATGAAGGTTTAAAAGATGTTGATGGAATAGTTACTCCATACTGTGCTTATGATTCTAAACATGTATATCATCAATACACAATTAGGGTTGAAAAAGGAGACCGTGATGATTGGGTTGATATAATCAATGATTGTGGTGTCGGAACGGGTATTCATTATCCAATTCCATTATACAATCAGCCAATTTACAAAGCATTAGGTTATACTGGGCATTGTCCAAATGCAGAACTTGCAGCAGACAATGTAATTTCACTTCCAGTACATCCATCATTAACAAAGGAAGATTTGGATCTTGTAATTGGAGCTGTTAAAACAGCTTCTAAGGAGTTAGATTGAATTCTAACTTTATTTTTTTATTTTAACATTTCATTAACGGTATCAACTTTAGCATCTAAAGTTCTATTTTCTAAGTCTCTTCTATCGTCTACTTTTATAACGGTATATACTCTGCCAATGTCTAATTCAAAGATGGCTTCTTGAGCATTAGCTATTGCTTCATATAATTGGGTTAAATTTTCTGCTTCTATTTGTGTTCCCATTCCAGTTAATTGATAACTTAAACCGGAATCTTTTATTGATTGAACAGCTGCAGTTACATAATCTTTACATTCAGTAGTTTCAGTGCCTACAGGCAATATTGCAAAATCGCATGTAATCATTTTTTTCACCTAGTAAAATTATTTATTTATCTTTGTATAAATTAATTTAGTAATGGTGAAATTAGACAAAGATGAATTTAATGAATATATTTTCACAAGAATTAATAATTTAATCCGTGATCATGAATTAATTAAAGAGGACGAGTTAATCGCTGTGGCATTATCTGGTGGTAAAGATAGTGTATTAACATTACACGCACTTAAAAATTATCAAAACTTTTTAGATTTTGATTTAGTGGCTATTAGTGTCGATGAGGGTATTAAAGGTTATCGCCAACACGGCATCAATTCAGCTATTCAAAATGCCAGGGAGTTGGATGTTAAGCTTGTTCAAAAATCATTTAAGGATGAGGAGGGGTTTGCGCTTGATGATATTTATGCTGATTTTAAAAGCGCATGTATTCCCTGTGGAGTGTTTAGAAGAAATATTTTAAATAAAACCGCTTATGAAATAGGTGCTTGTAAAATAGCAACTGGACATAATTTAGATGATGAAATTCAATCTTTTTTAATGAGCTTTGCTCGTGGTGATACAATTAAATTCTCAAAATTCGGTCCTGAACTTGATGTAATTCATCCAAAGCTTATTCCAAGAATTAAACCTTTGTGGAATACTCCTGAAAAAGAAGTTGGGATGTGGGCGGTAATGAACAACATTGATATTCATCTTGATGAATGTCCTTATTCGCATTTATCTCTAAGAGCTAAAATTAAGGCATTTTTAAACGAAAGTGAAGATAAATGCCCAGGCATTAAGAATAATGTGATGGAGTCATTTAAACAGATTTTAACATTTGAAAATGATATCAGCACAAAGCTCAATGAATGCGAAGTTTGTGGGGAGCCTACTTCTTCTAATGTTTGTAAAGCTTGTGAACTAAAAGATTTAATAAATAATGCATATTCTACTAATGATTAAATGCACATAGTTTTATGAATAAATAGAATGCGGTGGTTTTAAGTTACTTTTTTTAAGTAACTTTCGAGTCCTTTTTCCACATATTAAAATTCAATTTCTTATTATAGAAAATGCCATGTATATAACAAATAATGCAACTAAAATAATACCTTCTTTTTTGTCGTATTTTTCCTGAGTTTTACCAAATATGAAACATAATATGGTTACTGCAATCATAAACCCGATATCTGTTAACATGCTCTGATCTACGGGTATGTTGGTTATAGCACTACTTGCACCAAGTATGAATAGGATATTAAATGTGTTTGAACCTATAACATTGCCGATTACTAATTGGTTTTCCCCTTTCTTTAAAGCAGTAACTGATGTGACAAGTTCAGGTAAAGATGTACCGATAGCTACAATAGTTAAACCTACTAGTGTTTCACTCATTCCAAATGCCATTGCTATGGTTGAAGCATTATCTACAACCAAATCTCCACCAAGAACAATACCTACAAGTCCAATAATTATAAAAATTATACTTTTTTGAAGTGTTAATTTAGGTTTTTCCACAACATTGGCTTCCGCTGACTGTCTTGCTACATGAACGGTGTGGGTAAGATAAACAATTAAGATAATGAGCAATACAATTCCTTCAAGATGTGTAAGATTTCCGCCGATAAATATTAATGCTTCAAGTAATAATGTTATGCCTATAAGGAAAGGCAAATCTTTATTTAAAACACTTCTTTCCATTAACAAGTCGCCAAGTAATGCACATATTCCAATGACGATTAAAATATTAAATATATTGCTTCCAACAATGTTGCTCACAGCCATTGCATTATTTCCAGTTAGGGAGGAAGTAATGGAAACTGCAGCTTCAGGAGTACTGGTTCCAAATGCCACGATGGTCAAACCAACAATGATGGCAGGGATTTTTAAAATAGAAGCAATGCTGCTTGCTCCATCAACGAAAATATCGGAACCTTTAATTAAAAATATGAATCCCGCAAGTAACAGTAGGATATTGACAATAATAAATGCATCCATTTTTTCACTCCTCAGTTTCAGTTACTTCTTTGGATCCAAGATCGGTTACAAGAACTTTATCAATTTGGTGTCCATCAATGTCTATAATTTCAAAGATAAACCTTTCACATTCATATTTGTCCTCTTCATTAGGAACGGTACCGCTAATACTTAAAATAAAACCTGCTAAAGTGGTATAGTTGTCTTCTTCTTCATCAGGCAATTTATCTTTAAATTCAAATAATTCTTTAAATTTATCAATAGGGTATCTTCCATCGATTAACCAAGTTCCATCCTCCCTTTGGATTGCTTCAGGTTCATCTTCTTCATCAATACTTGGAATGTCTCCAACAATGCCTTCAAGTAAATCGTTTAAAGTAATTAAACCTTCTACACTGCCGAATTCATCAATAACAAGGGACATATGAACATATTCTTGGTTTTCTTTAAATTCCTTTAATAATTCTAATGTTTGCAAATGCTCAGAAACTACTAATGGTTCTTTAACGATTTTTTCCACATCAAATTCTTCTTCACTAAACATTACTGAGAGAATATCCTTTGCCTGAACAACTCCAATGAAATCGTCTAATTCCCCTTTGGCAATTGGAAAAATTGATCTTTTACTTTCAATAATTTTGACTTTATTCACGTCATGGTCATCTTCAAGATCAATCCAAATAATCTCATTACGTGGGGTCATTATACTTTCAACTTTCTGGTCATCAAGTTTGAAAACTCTTTTGATGATGTCCTCTTCCGCCTCTTCAATTGTACCATCTTCTCTTCCTTCTTTAATCATTAATTCGATTTCTTCTTCAGTAACAATGTCATCATTTCTATTTTCAATTCTCATTAACCATAATAGAAAACTACTTGACTTTGCAAGAATAAAACTTATTGGTCTTGAAACTTCTGTAAGAACTAACATAGATTTAGCAACTTTTAGAGAAACCTTTTCGGGATCATTTAATGCTATAACCTTTGGTACAATTTCCCCAATAACTAATGTTAAATATGTGCTCACTATTACCACTACAATTACACTTATGGCTTCGCTATATGGTATAAATGAAATTGCAGCTGCAAGTGGTTCTGATAAAGTTGCTCCACCAAATGCTCCTGTTAAAACAGCAGTAAGGGATATTCCTATTTGAACAGTGGATAAAAATTCGTTGGCATCTTCACCTAATTCTGCAACAATTTTTGCATTTTTATTTCCTTCATCGATATATTTTTGTAATTTTGCTTTTCTAACTGATACAACAGCAAGTTCCGCCATTGATAAGTATCCGTTAATTATTATTAAAATTAATATGACAATTATTTCGAGTGTCGTCCCAATCATTTTTAACAAACCATTAAAACTAATTTATAAATCACTGGCACGTTTAAAACCAGTGTTTCCATATATTTTATCTTGCATTTCCTGAACTGCAAGTGAAGCTTCTTCTCTTGTAGCTACTTTTTGAAAAATACGTCTGGATTTAATATTTAGGGTTTTTCCACAAATACATTTGCGTGTAGCCACTCCTTCTTTAGCATATAATGCTCTTCCACAGTCGCAACGAAATATAAAATACATGATTTTTTCCTTAAAAAGTAATAGTAATTATAAATATCTTTAAATATATGTTATATATATTTTCACCTAGAGTCCGAAGATTTTCATAAATAGTGGTATGAAAACCTTTGATGGTAAAATCACTAATGTAGCAATACTGACTCCTAAGTTAGTTCCAACAACAACAAGCAATATTCTAAATATATTGTTATCCCATAAATCTCTGAAACTTTCCACGCGGGCTAAATTCTTCACGTCCCTTTGTCTGACTTTTCTAAATTTTGCTTCACATAGTCCTGAAAACCAACCTGCTGCAAGTAACGGGTGGATAATTGTTAATGGCGCTACAAGCCCTCCAACAATTGCAGATTGAATTTTTGAACCTGAAAGGATTGATCCTATAAATCCCATAATCATACTGATAATTATAAAGTCATATATATTCCAAGTGATATTTATCCCGCTAAAATATGCCAGAAAAAATATCACAACAAATAGTAAAGGAATCATTGCTAATAGTATTTTTCCCCATGGAATTCCTTTTTTGTTTTCAATAACCTCTAGGTCTTTTAGATTAGGTAATGTTTCAGGATTATCTAAATATCTTTCAATTCCAGGTTTATGCCCTGCTCCAACAACTGCAATAACATGGTCCTGAGGTATTCTCATTATGCTACCTGCAAGATATGCGTCTCTTTCATGAACAAGAACTTCGTGAACACTAGGAGCTTCATCTTTGAATACCTCCATTAATTCATCTAAATTGTCCGGATTTTTCAACTCTTCAATATCAATGTCTTCCTCTTCGCCATGTCCAAAAACTGAAGCAATTAAGCTAAATAAGAATTTAGCTTTTTCAACAAAACTCATTCTGTTTAAAGCTCTCTGTAATGTAACGTTAACGTCTCTATCAATTAAAGCTATTGGAATTCCTAAATCTTCACCGGCTTCAATAGCACCAATCATTTCAGAACCTGGAGCGACATCTACATCTGCCCCTATTTTTGATTGGAAGTAACTTAAAAGTGCACTTGTGAAAAATAATGAGACTTTATTTTCCTTGATGATTTTAGTCACGGGAATTGTATCATCATGTTCAATACCCATCATTTCTTGTTTTAATCTAGTGTATCGACCTTTATCAAGTTCAATTGCCACTACATCAGGATGGTGCTCATAGATAGCATCTTTCACTTCATTGACACTTTCTTCAGATACATGAGCAGTACCTATTATTTTTAAACATTCTCTTTTCAAAAAAAACACTTCTTTATAATCTTATCTTAATATTATTATGAAGTTTATATATATAAACTTAATTAGTTGCATTGAATCAGATATCTTTTGACATATTTCAATAAATATTACTGCTATAATTCCAATTCTATTAGCGCATTGATTTTTAACTTGGCATCTATAAGATTAATTCGTTATTATCATATATTGCAACATTATTACTTATATTTCTCAAACAACAAAGTTCAACATCATATTTATAATTTAACTCAATTAATCTTTTGCCTGATCTGGAATTAAAAAATGCTTCTTTTACAGATTCATAATCTCTACTAGCTAAAATTGCAGCTTTTGCATATTCACTTAGCTCACTATCATCTAAATTTTTGCTTATCCAGCATAATATTTCACCAGATGCAAGAAAATCTTCAATTGCAAAGTCTCCTTTAACTCCTGCCATAACCACATCAATATGGTCACAAGCAAGCTCAGTACTTTTCAGAGCAACTGCTTTTGCATTAATCATACATCCGACTAATACTTTTGAGGTCATATTCTCAAGTATTCGAGTTCCATTGCTTGTTGTTAAAATAAGAGTATCTTGCGGTGTTTTCAAATCTTTAATTCCCCAAGGTGTATTTCCAATATCGAAACCTTCAATTTTAGCTCCGTCACGTTCTCCAGCTAAGACTCCGCCCAGTTTATCTTTCAAATTAAAAGCTTCATCTGGGCTGAAACACGGAATCACTCTTTTAAAATTATTTAAAGCAAGGGTAATTGTTGTACTGGCACGTAAAACATCAACCATAATTGAAATATCGCTGCTGATGCTTTCCTCAAAACTTAATGTCACTTTCATGAAGTAATTTATATTGAATGTTATTAATAATATGTATTATGAGAATTGTCACAACACCGATGTGTGAAGAAATTGTAAGATTGGCAGGCATTTCAGATTATGTTATCAATAAATTTCCATCTAAAGAAGATGGGGATTTGGCGATTTTACTTTCTGAGAGTAAAGTGGATATGGAATCATTGCCGATTAAGATCAATACCTCTTCACAAATTTTTGACAGCATTAAAAAAGTTTCTAAACTAACAGATTGTGAATTAAGCAATGAGGATATACTTAAGTTTTTTAAAAACTATGAACTGTGCAATAAATATTTATTTTCTAGTTTTAAAAGAGATATTAATGTTAAAGTTTATTCTGAATTTTTAAAAGATATTGTTTTAGATGTAGGGTTTTGTATAGTTTCAGTTGATTATGATTATGTAATCTATCCGGATTATTTAAAAAATAAGGTAATTGAAAGTGAAAATTTAGTTGAAATTCCCTCTCACAATGATATTTCAAAAAATCCATTTAAAAAAGCGGAATCACGGTATGCTATTTTAGAAAATTTAATATAATATATTAATTAAAGTCTATTATATCATATAATTGCATTTTTTGAGAGTTGTTAGGATGTATGAAACATTAACATTCACTGGTGGAATTCACAAAAGTGAAGAAATAAAAGAATTAATCGAAGACTTAGGAGGATTTATTCTTCAAGACAATATTCAACAAATGGAATTGGTCTTAAACATGGCTGTTCCTTTAGGTGATGTTGATAAAATTGAGGAAAAATCAAATGAATTATTAGCAAAACTATCTGTCGCCCCTATGGCAGGTTCCGAGATTGCTATTGTTTCACCAACTTTAGCTAGACATCATTTGCCTCATGCAGCATGTGATATTTCTGAATATTTACGGGAATTCGGTGCTAAAGATAATATGATTGGTCTTGCTCGTGGTGATGGTAAAGGAACATCAGGCATTACTGAAGAGGAAAAAGAATTGATTGGTGAACATGATATTGCTGTTTTCGCATTAGGCAGTTTTGAAAATTGCATTAAAGAAAAATCGTTTTTATATGATGATATTGATGTTCCGGTGATTGTAACTGGAGCGCCGGATATTGATGTCAATGAACTTCCAGGTGCTGATGCATATGTTGGTGGTCTTGGTAGAATTCCAAGGAGACTTAGAAGAGGGTCAGATGTACGTGCACTTGATAATTTAGTGGAGACTATCGAAAGAATACTAAATGAAAAAAAACGTGAAATGGCTCTTGATGCGCCATTAGTGCCATCTATTGTTGTTAAAAATGCAATTGAAAATCAAGTTAGAGAAATTGAGGATGTTATTTCTCCAACACCGGTAACTTCACAATTAGATGGTGTTCGTGTAAAATTAGATTATGATACCTATGCTGATGTAATTGCTAATGTGGTGATTGATGGTAAAAAGTTATCTGAATTTGCTGAGATTAAAAAATCAAAAATGTATGATTATATTTTAGTAAAGATCAACAGTGAGAGTTCTATTGTAGAGAATTCTAACTAATTTTTCTTTTTTTAAAATATCCTTCTCATTCCAAAGAAGTTAATTGCATCTACTAAATCATTAAAAGATTCTAATTCTCTCTCAATGACATTTTCGTCAGTCATATCAATACTTAATTCTCCATCAGCACTTAATGTATCCGGACCACGACCGACAATCCTATCCACGCCATCGGCACTTAAAATTCTCTCAGCATCAAGTTGATGTACAAATGATCTTCCGGGCAATATGACTGCATTTTTTATTTCGCTTAAATCTAGTTTTTCTAAATCTTCTTTTGTAATTAAACATGCAATTTCCTTTTCAACCGCAACAATATTGACATTGTCCGATTCAAGTTTGTCAAATATTTTAGTAATAAACGGTTCGGCTATTTTTGAAGTTATTAATGTTGCATCTCCAGTAATGGGTTTTATGAATTGTAAAAAGACTTCATTTTCATCTTTTGCAATTGCAAATGGACCTCCAGTTTCAGGGTCGCACAATGGTGTTCCACTAACTCTAAATTTATATTCTGAGTTAATTTGTTTAACAAGTTCTGCAAAATCTTCAACAGGTTGTGATTCAATTCCTTTTATAATAGGTTCATTGCCTAATATTAATCCTTCATTGAATGTATTTGCAAATCTCATTAAAAGCATTCCTTTTGCACCCCATTCTTCTAAAGAATTACAGGTTTCTCTTAAAACATCTCCATCATTAACGCCAGGAATTATTACTGATGCTCCAGTCAAATCAATGTTTTCACAAAATATTCGGCATGCTTTAAGTGCTTCTTGAGGACTTGGATCTTTAACCCATTGTTTTCTAAGCTGTGGGTTAGATGAAAAGATAGTAAATGAAACTTCATTTACACCATTATTAATTAATCTGGTAGCTACTTCGCAGTCAGTTATTCCTTTTCCACATGTGTATCCCAAAACAGAGGGGATTGAAATTTGATTTAAACTAGAGGTTAAACTTTCAAGATAGGGATAACAACTTATATCTCCTCCACCGCTAATATATGCACTTATATCTCCATCCCTAACCATATTCATCATTAATGCTGTTTGAACTTCGTTCATAACTTCAAATGGTGCTTTAAATGCTCCCTGGGATTCTGCAACTCCTTTGGTGCAACGTTCACAACCTATTTTATTGGGGGGACAATGTGCACAGCCAAAAGTTTTCATTTCTTTTACCTTTCTGAAGTAACAGTATTTGCAAAATCCGTTACAATCTCTTCCAGGTATGCCCCCAACATCTGCTACGATTTGCATATTTGTTTATTTGTAATTTCATTTTATTTATAAATTAATGATTTTTTTTAACCTAAATTTTGTATTACTTTTAGTAATATTTATTACTAAAAATTTTGAAAGTAATAATCGATATTTTTAATTTATTTTAAATAATAATGTTTATATATGCTTATTATTTTTAAAAAATAGTTTATTTTAATTTATTTTAACTTTTTCAGTTAAATATATCTCTCAACTGATTTTAACTAACTTTAATTATTAGTGAAAATTATTACTTTTATAGTAATTTATCTTAAAACTAAAATGTTTTATTATACTTAATAAACTTTTCTAAAATATCTTATAAGCAATCTTTATATTATATCTTTGATAAAATAAAATTTGTATACCATATGGCTGGCTATTGCAAAAACTTGCTTTGTGGCTCAAACTCAATTTGGTAAAAAAGATTACCATTGAGAGTGGTATATTAGTTAAACTCTATTTATTTAGGAGGGAAAAAATGGCAAAGTTTGATGATAAAATCGATTTATTCGATGATAGAGGCAATGAAATTGCATCTGACATACCAATCGAAGCTATCAGTCCATTAAGAAACCCTGCAATTCAAAGCATCGTTAAAGGTGTAAAAAGAACTGTTGCAGTAAACTTAGAAGGACTAGAAAAATCTGTTAAAACAGCATCTGTTGGTGGAGACAAATCTAGAATTTTAGGAAGAGAATTAGATCTCACTATTGTAGAAAACGCAGAAGCAATTGCAGACAAAATTAAAGAAATTATTCAAATTTCTGAAGACGATGACACTACTGTAGAACCTATTTCCGGAGGAAAAAGGTTATTAGTACAAGTACCAACTCAAAGAATTGATGTTGCTGCTGAATACTCTGTAGCTCCATTATCCACTGCTTCCGCTTTAGTACAATCTGTTATTGATGTTTGTGATGTAAGCATTTATGATGCTAACTTTGTAAAAGCTGCAGTATTAGGTAGATATCCACAATCTGTAGACTACAAAGGATCTAACATTGCAACCATGTTGGATATTCCACAAAAACTTGAAGGTGCAGGTTATGCTTTAAGAGGTGTAAAAGCAAATGATTTCGCTGCTGCTACTTTGAAAAACACTTTCCAAGCTACCGCATTAGCATCCATTTTTGAACAAACTGCTATGTTTGAAATGGCTGATGCTTTAGGTTCTTATGAAAGATTACATTTATTAGGTTTAGCTTACCAAGGTTTAAACGCAGACAATTTAGTAATGGATTTAGTTAAAGATAATGCAGTTGACGGTACTGTTGGTAGTATTGTACATGAAACCATCTCACGTGCCGAAGCAGACGGCATTATTGCTCCTCAAACTGAATTAACTGACTTTAATATCTACAACACTGGTGATGCAGCTAAATGGAACGCTTATGTTGCTGCTGGTGCTGTTGCAGCTACTATGGTTAATGTAGGTGCTGCTCGTGCTGCTCAAGGTATCCCATCTACTTTATTATACTTCAATGATAACATTGAATTCGCTACTGGGTTACCTGGTCTCGATTATGGTAGGGCAGAAGGTGTAGCTGTAGGATTCTCCTTCTTCAGTCACTCTATTTATGGTGGTGGAGGCCCTGGTCTCTTCAACGGTAACCACGTTGTAACTAGACACAGTAAAGGATTTACAATTCCATGTGTAGCTGCTGCTATGTCCTTAGATGCAGGAACACAACTCTTTTCACCAGAAGCAACTTCTGGTTTAATTAAAGAAGTATACAGTCAAATTGATGAATTTAGAGAACCTATTAACGCTGTTGCAATTGCAGCTGAAGAAATTAAAGGTGACATCTAATTAATTTAAATAAATCTAATTTGAAGGTCTTATAATGGATATTGAAATCTTTCCTCACAGAGTTTTAGGAAGTGACACAACTGAAAAGTTGTTAAATGACTTAGAATCCCTCGAAGATGTTAAAAGAACTGTTATTCATGGTCCTAGATTTCCAAAAGGTGAAGCAACTTTACCTGAAAAATATAGGGAACGTAGGGTCATCACAGTCAATGGTGAGGATGTAGTTCTACAAGTTAAAACAGCTAGAATATTTATTGAATTAACATTGGAATCTACAATAGATGAAATTGAGGAAATCTGTAAAAAACACATCCCATATGGATTTGATATTAATCAAGATAGGATTAATTATATTAGAAAAGAAAAAACAGTTTCTGATAGAATCAAGTATGGTAATGCAGAGTTGCCAGATGAATTAGTTGGAATGACAGATCAATATTCAACTTTTGAAGATCATGTGAATATTATAAAAAAGGATGACTTAGATTAATATGATAGGAAGATGTACTCACGTAGTGGATTGTAGGGAAGCAAGCGGAATGGGTAAAGGTGGAAGCCTCGCTCAAAGAGGTACTTTTGCTGAATGTGGTACTGATGTATGTGCAGTTGCTATGTCCCCTGGACGTAGACACATTACCAAACCTGTTTGTGAAATCACTTTTGGATTGCGTGAATCAAATGTTTTAACAAGCACTATGGTTTTAAATGCTGGTGCTGGTGTTCCGCATGATGCTCCTGCAACTGGTGGAACTTTGTTCGGACTTACTGATAAGGAAGTAGAACAAATGTACAATTTTAAATTGCTTGTTATCCACTTAGGCGGAGTTGCAAATCATATTACTTACAAAGCAAGATTAATCCTAAGGAACGTCAATAAACATTGTGTTATTATATGTGAATCACCAGTCGATTGTGAAGATTTTGCTAAAATTGGAGTAAAGACTTCTAAAGTCATGCCAAAAGATGGTGAAATTAAAACTGAAGGCATTATTGATGATATTGTTACTGGAGTTATCCGAGGTGAAACAATTTCACAAGAAAAATTAGATGAAATTATTAGAAAAGTTAAATTAGCATTAGGAGATGCATAATTATGGTACAAATTTATCCAGGTACTTCTCAGGTTGCTCAGAATAGAAGAAATTTCTGTAACCCAGAACATGAATTAGAAAAATTAAGAGAAATCTCTGATGAAGACGTAGTAAAAATATTAGGTCACAGAGCTCCAGGTGAAGAATACAAATCTGTTCACCCACCATTAGATGAAATGGATGAGCCTGACGACATTGTAAGAGAATTAGTAACCCCTATCGATGGTGCAAAAGCAGGAGACAGAATTAGGTACATTCAATTCGTAGACTCCATGTACTTTGCTCCAGCTCAACCTTTCTTAAGAGCAAGATCCTACTTATCCAGATTTAGAGGAATCGATACAGGTACATTATCCGGAAGACAAGTAGTTGAAGCAAGAGAAAGAGATATTGAAAGAATCTCCAAATACCTCTTAGAAACTGAATACTTTGATACTGCAAGAACTGGTATTAGAGGTGCAGGTGTACACGGTCACTCTTTAAGATTAGATGAAAACGGTTTGATGTTTGATATGCTCAGAAGACAAGTATTCAACAAAGAAACTGGTAATGTTGAAATGGTTAAAGACCAAATCGGTGTTGAATTGGATGAACCTGTTGTCTTAGGGGAACCATTAGATGAAGAAACATTAAAAGGAAAAACCACTATTTACAGAATAGATGGTGAAGCATACAAAGAGGATGTAGAAGCTGTTAAAGTTTGTCAAAACATTCACGTTTCCAGATCCTTTGGTGCATTTGATCCAAACGCAGGATGGTAATTAACATGGCTGATAAAAAATTCTTAGATGCAATGAAACAAAAATTCAGTGAAGATCCAACTGAAAAAACTACTCAATTCTATAATATGGGTGGTTGGACTCAATCTGAAAGAAAAACTGCATTTGTAAATGAAGGTAAAGAAATCGCTGAAAAAAGAGGAATTCCAATGTACAATCCAGACATTGGTACTCCTTTAGGTCAAAGAGCTTTAATGTCTTACCAATTATCCACTACTGATACCTTCGTTGAAGGTGATGATTTACATTTCATAAACAACGCAGCTATCCAACAAGCTTGGGATGACATTAGAAGAACTGTAATTGTAGGTTTAAACACTGCTCATAATGTTCTTGAAAAAAGATTAGGTATTGAAGTAACTCCTGAAACTATTACAAACTACTTAGAAATTGTTAACCATGCTATGCCTGGTGCAGCAGTAGTTCAAGAACACATGGTGGAAACTGATCCATTAGTAGTTCAAGATTCCTATGTAAAAGTATTTACTGGTGATGATGAATTAGCTGATGAAATAGATTCCGCATTTGTTTTAGATATTAACAAAGAGTTCCCAGAAGAACAAGCTGAAGCTTTAAAAGCTGAAGTAGGTGGAGCTGTATGGCAAGCTGTAAGAATTCCTTCTATCGTAGGAAGAGTTTGTGATGGAGGTACTACTTCCAGATGGTCTGCTATGCAAATCGGTATGTCAATGATTTCTGCATACAACCAATGTGCTGGTGAAGGAGCTACTGGTGACTTCGCTTACGCATCTAAACACGCAGAAGTTGTTCACATGGGTACTTACTTACCTGTAAGAAGAGCAAGAGCAGAAAATGAACTTGGTGGAGTTCCATTCGGATTCATGGCTGATATTTGTCAAGGTTCCAGAGTTTACTCTGACGACCCAGTAAGAACTTCCTTAGAAGTAGTAGCTTTAGGTGCTGCTTTATACGACCAAATTTGGTTAGGTTCTTACATGTCTGGTGGTGTAGGATTCACTCAATATGCTACTGCAGCATATACTGATAATGTATTAGATGACTTTACTTATTATGGTAAAGATTATGTCGAAGATAAATATGGAGAGTTATGTGCAGCACCTAACAACATGGATACTGTACTTGATGTAGGTACTGAAGTAGCATTCTACGCATTAGAACAATATGAAGAATATCCGGCATTACTCGAAACTCACTTTGGCGGATCTCAAAGATCTTCAGTTATTTCAGCAGCAGCTGGCTGTTCCACTGCATTCGCTACTGGTAATGCTCAAACTGGTTTGAGTGCATGGTACTTGTCCATGTACTTGCACAAAGAACAACATTCCAGATTAGGATTCTATGGTTTCGATTTACAAGATCAATGTGGTGCAGCTAACGTATTCTCCATCAGAAACGATGAAGGATTGCCACTTGAAATGAGAGGGCCAAACTATCCTAACTACGCAATGAATGTAGGTCACCAAGGTGAATATGCTGGTATATCACAAGCTCCTCACGCAGCTCGTGGAGACGCTTGGGCTTTCAACCCATTAATTAAAATAGCATTTGCTGACAAAAACTTAGCATTCGACTTCAGTAAAGTTCGTTCTGAATTTGCTAAAGGAGCATTAAGAGAATTCGAACCAGCTGGTGAAAGAACTGCTATTACTCCAGCAAAATAGCTAGTTAAATACATGGATAGGTGATTTTTCACCTATCTAACCCTTAATAAAAATTTAAGCATGCCTAAATTAGTTTAGCAAAGCTTTTATATTAATAATTTAAAAAAATATGTATTAAGCAATAATTAGTTGACATTTATTGCAAGTTTAGATGATTTTTGTATGGAACAAAAATCAAGTTTATTTCACGTTTATTAAATGATCAATTTAATAATAAAATATGGAGGAAAAAAATTATGGACCCTGTAACATTAGGTGTAGTTGCATTAATGGGTGCAGTTGCTACTATTGGGGGGGCTGCAGAGGACTTAGAATCTGATATTGGTTCTCAAAGTAACCCTAACTCTCAAGTTCAACTTGCTCCACAAATGGGACATTTGCACCGTATGATAAACAAGGCGGCTTCTGGTGAACCAGTCGCTTATGGTGTTTGGTGTGGTGTTGCTGGTGCTATTGCATATATAGTAATATCTTTAGGTTTAATGCCGGTAGTTGCTATTGCAATGGGTGCTTGTGTCGCTGCTTTTGTTCACGCTATTTATACTGTTACATCCCACATGGGAAGAATTGTTGGACAATCACAATTTGAACAACCCTTATTTATGGATGTATTAACTCAATCTTTAGGACCTATTGTAGGTCACGGATTTATAACTAGTTTTTGTATTGTTGGAATTTCTTACTTAATGACCATTCCATTGAATGGTAATGCATTACATGTATTCCCACTACCACTCTTAGCAATGCTTTGGGGTGTTGCTTTAGGTGCTATCGGTTCTTCAACTGGGGATGTACACTATGGTGCTGAAAGTGAGTATCAAAAATTTGAATTTGGTGGAGGTACCCCTGTAGCTATTCAAGGAGATATTGTTACTAAAGCTCCATTAGGTGCTAAAAACTCAATGGATGTAGTAAACTTCTGTGCTAAATTCGGAGGACCATTAACTGGTTTTTGTTTCGGTCTTGTTGTATTCTTTAGTTTCTGGAATACAGTAGTATTTGGAGTATATGGTGGTATTATTGTTGGTGTCATAATCATCATTTTGTTAATTGTTATTGATGATAGATTAGAAGTATTTGCAAGAAACCAATATGGACCATATGAGGAAGATTAAGGAGGTTTCGATTATGGATCCGATTAGTTTAATTTTATTCATCGCAATAGGCGGTATTATGATTGGTGCAGGTGTGCACTTTATTCCTGTAGGAGGTGCTCCTGCAGCTATGGCAACAGCTACTGGTGTAGGTACTGGTACTGCTATGTTAGCTGCTGGTGCTGGTTTAACAGGATTAATTACTGCTGCAACTATGACAGGTGAACCATTTTACATAATAGGTATTGGTGGTGCAATTGGTGCTATGATTATGATGGGTATTACCATGCTCATTGCTAACTTAATTTATGTCTTTGGTATTGGTATTGTACCAGCAGCGTCTAAAGTAAATGTAGACTGGATTACAAAACGTAACCAAGAAAAGTATAAAACTCCTGGTACTGAAGGTCATGGTGTACCTTTAACTTCTTTTATTAGTGGCCTTATCGGAGGACTTCTGGGTGGTTTCGGTGGTGGATTAGTGTACTACGGGATTAACACTGCTGTAAATGAAAGTTCTTTTGTAACTGATCCGACTATAAGTATTGGTTTAGCTGCTATTTTAGGTGTCGGTGTGTTCTTTATTAACTCTGTAATTGCTTCTTATAATATTGGTGGTACTATTGAAGGTATGCACGATCCAAAATTCAAAAGGATTGGAACTGGAGCTCTTGCATGTGCTATCGCATCTGTCGTTGTCGGAATATTTTGTATTATTTTAACTGGAGGTTTATAAATGTCTGCTGGTGGAAGTGCTGACGGTGCAGCTGCAGGTGCTGTAGATTCAATGCACTTGTTAATTTTAGGTATCGTTGGCGGATTACTTTGTATTTACATTTCTGGATTCTTAGGAGATGTAATCGGACCGGTTATTGCAGGTATTGGTGCAGTATTAGCTATTATTTGGGGATCAGATGCTATTCGTAGAGTAGCTAGTTACGGTTTAGGTACTGGTGTACCATCTATCGGATACATGTCCCTTTCTGTTGGTGTAATTGCTGCTTTATCCGGTATTAGTTTAGCAGCTATCTTAAAAATAAATCTTGTGGGACCTATTGCTGCTTTTGTTATTGCAGTTATTATTGGAGCTGTTATTGCTCTTATTGCAACTAAAATTGTAGGTATGAAAATTCCTATTATGGTTCAGTGTACTATTGAGATTGCAGGTGCTTCAGCTTTATCTATTTTGGGATTTTCTGTTGCTATTGCCGGTAGTTATGAAATGATGGTAATTTATGAACACGTTGTTGCAACTGGTTTTATTGCTGTATTATTTATTATGTGTACTATGGCTATTCAACACCCATTCAATGCATGTTTAGGACCTAATGAAGATCAATTAAGAACTCTTAAATGCGCATGTTCTACTGCATTTTTATCAATGACTCTTACTGGTCTCATGTCTGTTACTACTGGTGGAATCGGTTGGTTCGTTGTATTTGTCGTTGGATTGATTGGTTGGATTATTTCATTCAGATCATTTGTATTAGCTTCATGTAATGATGCAGCATCAACCAAATGGGCTGGTTTATGGCCTAAAGTGGAGAATTAGATTAGGAGGAATCAAATATGGCTCAAATGTTACCTATGGTACAAATTGTACCTGAAATGAATTTTGCATATGACCCAGTTAATGGGGTTATTGGTTCATCTTTAGGTTCAGGAATTGTGCTCCTATCTATGGATGATGTAAATGAACAAATAGCAAAAGTTGAATTAGCTGCTGATGAATTAATGGCTTCATTAGACCCATATACAAGTCCTGTCGGATCTTTCCCTGGAAGAGAAGGTTCTTATGTAACTGCAGGATTATTAACAAATATGGTATATGGATTCTTATTAGCTACATTCATTATCTTTGCTGCATTGCCTATATTAATGAGAATGGGGGTTTTATAGATGGCTGATAAAAAAGCTCCTGCAGATGGTTGGCCGGTTATCAGTGGGGATTACATTGTTGGTGATCCAGAAAGCCCAGTTGCAGTAACCACTTTAGCTTCTCACATTGAAGCTGAACTTTCTGGCGCGGCTATTGCAGGTCCATGTAAAACAGAAAACTTAGGAATTGAAAAAGTTGTTGCGAATATTATCTCAAACCCTAATATCCGTTTTTTAATATTAGCGGGTGCTGAAGTGCAAGGTCACATTACTGGTCAGAGTTTTAAAGCTTTACACTCAAATGGTGCTGACCCTGATAAAAAGAAAATTATTGGTGCAACCGGTGCAATTCCATTCGTAGAAAATGTTCCTCTTGAAGGTGTTGAAAGATTCCAACAACAATTAGAAATTGTTGATTTAATTGACACAGAAGATATTGGAGCAATACAATCAAAAATCAATGAATGTGTAGAAAAAGATCCTGGTGCTTTTGAAGAAGAAGCTATGGTTATTTCCGTTGAAGGAGATGATGCTGAAGAAGAAGAAGGTGAAGCAATTAGAGTTGTTTCTGCTGAAACTGCACTCATTGAAGCAAGAATTAGAGATATTAACACTAAAATCGACATGGTGGGTGCTGTCCAAAGAAATATGGCAGGAAACTATGCTGGTAAAGTTCAGGGCATAATGATTGGATTGGCTTTTACTTTAGTGGTTGGAGTTTTATTCTTGATTTAAGGAGGAGATGAATATGGTACAAATTTCAAATAAACCAAATATAAATGGGATGAAAACTGCAGCTGATGATGCTGAATACAGTTCAAAACTCCTTGCAAGAGAAGGTAAACTTTTTGCAGGTTTACTTGCAACTAGAGTTAAAGGATTTGCTTTAGGTGCTTGCATAGCAATACTTTTAATTGTAATCATTCCTGTAATTGCAAAATTATTAGGGTTCTAAGGGGTGTTATTATGAGTGAAGAAAATTCAATACCTCAAGTCATGGTTTCCACAGATGAAGTTAAAGATATTGTCGAAAGATTAGATGATGCTGAAGAAAAAGTTGATTTCACTGTTGGGGAATATTATCAACGTTTAGGTCAACAAAACGGTAGAGATGTTGGTATTTTATATGGTATTATAATTGGATTAATTATTTTAATTGTAGCTATAAAATTCGGTATAGCTTCAATGTTATCTACCTTAATTTAAGGAGGTTTACTTATGTTTAGATTTGATAAAGAACAACTCGTCGTTGATATTGCTGGTATGAAAATGGGGGGACAACCTGGTGAATACCCTACTGTTTTAGCAGGAACAATCTTCTACGGCGGACACAATATTATTAGTGATGAAAAAGAAGGTATCTTTGATAAAGATGCTGCGGAAGAAAGAATTAAAACAATGGAAGAAATGTCTGATGTAACTGGAAATCCTTGTATTGTACAAACTTTTGGTGCTACTCCAGAAGCGATGGTAAAATACTTAGAATTTGTTGGTGATATTTGTGACAAACCTTTCCTTATAGATTCAACTGCAGCAGCAGCAAAAATTGCAGGTGTAGAATACGTTCAAGAAGTAGGATTATCTGAAAGGGCTGTTTACAACTCTTTAAGTATGGCTGCAGAACCTGGTGAAATTGAAGCAGTTAAAACCTCTGATATTGATGCATCTATCCTTTTAGGTTTCAACCCAATGAACCCTGGTGTTGAAGGCAAACTCCAAATTTGGGAAACTGGTGGTGATGTAATTGATCAAGGTATCCTTGAAATGGCTGAAGAATGCGGCATTACTAAACCGTTCATGGATGTAGCAGTTACTCCATTAGGTCAAGGTGCAGGACCTGCTGTAAGAACTTCTTTCGCGGTTAAATCCAAATGGGGTTATCCGGTAGGATCTGGTATTCACAACGTTCCATCTGCATGGGACTGGTTAAGAGGATACAAAAAAGAACACAAAGAAGCATGGCCTGTTTGCGATATTGGTTCTAACATTGTTCAACAAATGGCTGGTGGAGACTTTGTTCTCTTCGGACCAATTGAAAATGCAAGACTTGCTTTCCCTGCCTGTGGTATGGCGGATATTATGATTGCTGAAGCAGCAAAAGATATCGGTACCGAACCTGTAGAAGAACACCCAATTAACAATTTATTATAAATAAAATGGGGTCCTGATTAGATGATTAATTTCATCTAATCTTTAATTTTTTTAACTACTTTTCAACTATTTAAAACTTTTTAATAAAATTTATATTGCTATAAAAAGAGATTATTAATTAACTTTATATTTGGAGAGGTTAATTATGTCATTTTTAAGTAAAATTTTTAAGAAGGGGCCTAAGCCTATTATCGCTCATTCAAAAGAGGGTAATTTAGCTACTTTAAAGGCTCAAATGGCAGGTCCTGCAAATCCGGGCACTGTTAAAAAACCAGACACATTTTATGTAACTGCTTCCGTTGAATTGGGTAACACTACTACTAAATCTATTGTGATGGCTACTAATTTAAACACTAGTGAATCTTATTTATTAAATAAAACTGTTAAAATGACTCGTGATATCAGGAAACCTAAACCTTCAGAGGAAGTTTTTGGTAAAACAGTTTGGGGCATTGAACTTTCTAAGGAAGCCGTTACTGATTTGATCAAGGATACTGTTTTAGAATCTCTTAAAAAATGTCAAGTTGATAAAGATGAGGATTTGGATTTTGTTGTAAGGTCAACTGGAGTAACTGCTGGTTTTGCAACTGCTGAAGAAGCAGGTCAGCTTATTATTGCTTTAGCTGATGGCTGTCTTGAAGCAGATATCCCTCCTCGTAAAATGTCTCCTGCAATGAGTATTTCTCAACTTCCAGAAAGATTGCAAAGGCATTCACTTTTAGAAAATGTAATGTTTGATGGGGCTGTTGTAAGTGTTGTGCCTCCTAAAGGAAAAGAAACTGTTGCAAATGAAATGGAGGGAGAGCTTGTTACGGCCGGAATTAAATTGGGTGCAAAATGGACTGATGTTGATTTTAGAAATCCGTGTGTTTCTCTTGATTTCGGTTCTACTTTGGCAGGCCGTATTGTTAATGATAATGAACCTTATGCAAATACCATAGGCAACTTCTTAGGTCTCGCAGGTGTTGTAAGCGACTCTTTAGTAAAGGGCTCTGGCCAAATTGATAAGAAAAATGGAGCTGCTTTAGATTTATACTCTAAAAAGGCGATGAAAAAAGCTAATCATAAAATAGCTGAAGCTAATGCACTTGAAGCTCATAAATTAATTAATATTTCTAAAGTACCGATGGATGTTGATAGATTTGGTACTGTACCTGTAGATCCTGTGGCTGCTGAAAAAGCAGGCACTACTTTAATTGGTTGTGATGTTGGTTTTAATGGGGACAAATTAGATGAACTAATGGAATTGGGTGCACAATTCTATGATAAGGATGGCCTTCCAACTTTACTTTCAACTCTTGATTATGTAAGTACAAATATTGTAAAAAGGGTGCTTGATGTTGCATTTGAAGAAAATGTTATCATTCCAGGTTCTGCATTGGGCATTACTGGAAGAGCAGGTATTACCGGACGTAAACCTGAACTTATTTTAGAAGCGGTTCAAGATAAATTTGAGAGTGTTGTTTTTGTTGAAGATGGCCTTGCTCTTGGATCTGCAATCATGGCTCGTTGTATGAATTCCATGGGAACACCTAAAGTGCCTATTGGAGGTAAACAAGGTGGAAGATGTATTCTTAAAGACCGTATGAAAATGATGGGCGGCAAATTCGCTTAAACATTTGGGTTTTTCATGATTTATGCAATTTTGATGGCTGGAGGTATGGGAACTAGACTGAAAGTTCCGCAGGAAAAACCTATTTTCAAATTACATGATAAACCTTTAATTAAGTATGTACTTGATAATTTGGAATCTTCTAGATTAGTTGACAAAGTTGTTATTGCAGTTAGTCCAAACACCGTTGAAACTACCCAATATTTGAAATCATTAAATGGTGATTTTGAAATTTTGCCTACTTCTGGTGAAGACTATCTTAAAGATTTGTCTTATGTCTTAGATTATTTTGAAAATAAATCTAAAAATGATATTCTACTTTTTATTAATGCTGATTTGCCTTTTATATCAACTGAAACCATTGATCAGGTTTTAGATTACTATCTGAAATCCGATAAAGATGCATTATCTGTTGTTGTTCCTGTTGAGGTTTTTCAGGATTTGGGACTTGATTATTCTTATGAGTTTAATGGTTGCGTTCCGTCTGGATTAAATGTCTTGAGAAGTGAAAATATTCTCCAGGATGAAAATCAGCTAGTTCTTAGAAAAGTCGAATTGGCATTAAACATTAATACCATTCCAGATAGTAAAATTGCAGAAAAATTATATTATGAATATTATATTTAAATATAATGAAGTTTAATAGTTTATATAACTAGAATTATTTTAATCAGGTGATTTAATGGATAATAAACAAATTCCTAAAAGAGAAGAAAAATTATGGAGCGAAATTAAGAACTACCAAGTAGCTACTAACAATGCACGTATCCTTGGCGTATTGGATGAGTTAATCATTAATGAAAAAACTGGTAAAATTGTCGATATTGCTATTAGGATTGAAAATGATCGTAATATCCATGTTAAAGGTGCTAAAAGAAACGGTGACTTGCTATTAGTTCCTTTCGCTAAAGTTGAAAAAGTTGGCGAATTCATTATTGTAACTGAATAATTTCAGTTATCTTCTTTTTTTATTTTTATTTTATAAATTGTGATAACTATTTATATTTAGTAAATTAATAGTTACTATTGTGTAAAACAAATTCATATTTATTCATAAAGGTGATTATATGTTACTTGAAATTGAAAATTTGGCTGTTGAAGTAGCTGGAAAAGAAGTTTTAAAGAACATCAATCTTTCAATTGAGGAAGGGGAAACCCATGTTCTTTTAGGACCTAATGGTGCAGGTAAAAGTACTTTATTTTTAACAATTTTAGGTTTTCCACAGTATGACATTGTTCAGGGTTCTATTAAATTCAAAGGTCAGGATATTACTGATTTGGATACTGCAGATAGAGTAAAACTAGGTATTGGGGTAAGTTTCCAATCTCCACCTTCTATTAGGGGGGTGTCTGTTAGAGATTTAATTAAGATAATTTCTAATCAAGATATAAAAGAGGATTTAAATCCAAGAATGCAAGAATTGGCTGAACAATTAAAATTCAGTGACGAATTTTTAAGTAGGGATGTTAATTATGGGTTCTCAGGAGGGGAAGTAAAGCGTTCCGAAATATTACAATTACTTGCACAAATGCCGGATTTCACAATGTTTGATGAACCTGATTCTGGTGTGGATATTGAAAATGTAGAATTATTAGCTTCAGAAATTAGAACTTTACTTGATAAAGAGAAACCACAAGGTACAAGAAAAAGAAGCGGTCTTTTAATTACTCATTTAGGTTATATTTTAAACTTTGTAAATGCTGATAAAGCCCATGTTTTAATGAATGGTGTTATTGCTTGTTCAGGTAATCCTCTAGAAATTCTCGAAGATATTAGGCAAAATGGTTTTGAAGGATGTGTTGAGTGTGCGCAATGTTTATGAGGATGCTGCAAGGGCAAAAGATAAAAAAGCAGCTATTGGTGTGGATATTAATATTGAAAATTTCACTGAAGAAACAGTTAATGCTATTGATATGATAGATGCATTAGACGATGTTAATAAAAGCACTAAAAATGATTTATTGAAAGTTGGTGTAGATACCGAGGAGGAGAACAGGGCAGGTTCTTATTTCCAGGTGGATCAAAGTAATGTATTTACAAATAATTCCATGTCTAAATCAATCGAACTTATGAACATTGGAATTGCTTTAGAAAAGTATAATTGGTTGGAGGATTATCTCTGGCAAGTTGTAAAACCTGATGCTGATAAATATACTGCAAAAACTGCTTTGGTTGAACAGGAAAAAGGAGTTAATAGCGGATACTTTATTAGATCACTTCCAGGAACCAAAGAGGTCATGCCTGTTCAAGCATGCATGTTTATTAGTGACCAGGATGTTATGCAAACTGTTCATAATGTAATTATTGCTGAAGAAAATTCTGAATTGCATTTAATCACTGGCTGTGCTACTAGTCATGATGTAAGTTCCGCATTGCATATAGGTATTTCTGAAATTTATTTAAAACCTGGGTCTAAAATTACTTTCACCATGGTTCATGATTGGGCTGAGGATGTTGAAGTTAGACCTAGAACTGGTATAAACTTAGCAGATAATTCAACTTATATTAACAACTATATTCTAACAAGTCCTGTTAGAACTATCCAGTCTTATCCTACTGCATACTGTAATGGTGAAAATTCAAGAGCCATTTTCCAAAGTATTCAGGGGGGCAAAAAGAATTCTATTATTGACGTAGGTTCCAGAGCACTTTTAAATGCTAAAGGAGCTCGTGCTGAAGTTATTTCAAGGGCCGTGTCCCAAGATCAATCTCATATTTATTCAAGAGGTCACCTAGCAGGTTTTGTTCCTGATGTTAGAGGACACTTAGAATGCCATGGATTAGTTTTAGATGATGAAAGTTTCATTTATGCGGTTCCTGAGCTTGAAGCCAGTTCTGCAAATCTTGAAATGTCTCATGAAGCTGCGGTTGGTAAAATTTCTGAAGATGAAATTAACTATCTAACTTCCAGAGGTATTACAGAAGAAGATGCTGAATCAATGATTGTTCGAGGATTTTTAAACATGGATATTACTGGCCTTCCTGATGAATTAGCTGAGCAAACTCAAAAAATGATTGATATGAGTGTTGAGGGAATGTAATTTCCCTTTTATTTTCTTTTTTTATCTTAATTTTCTTTTTTTTCAAAATTTTGTTTTATAGTATATAAACTTTTTGACTTTAATTTCTAAGTAACCTTTATATTAATTATTAATATAATATATTAACCAGTACATAATGTATTGCTGAGCTAGCTCATTACGTACGCAAAATTGTGTTTTTAAGGTGTACCTAAACGGTATTTCTTAAAAGAATTTTAAAATATTTTAAAAAACTTTAAAATTAGATTTTTGAAAGACATAAGTTTTCATAAAATCGGAAATAAATATTTGTAGAGGAGGAGAAACTCTATGGCTGATGATGTAAAAATTGTAATGTTTTGTTGCAACTGGTGTTCCTATGGAGGAGCAGACACAGCAGGTACTGCACGTATGCAATACCCACCGAATATTAGAGTTATTCGTGTAATGTGTTCTGGAAGAATTGACCCACAATTTGTTTTAAAAGCATTTAAAGAAGGTGCTGACGGTGTATTTGTAGCTGGGTGTCACATGGGTGACTGCCACTATGATGCAGGTAACTACAAATTAGATCGTAGGATGAGATTAATCTATAAATTAGTTGAAGATATGGGAATTGGAAAAGAAAGAGTTCACCATGATTGGATTTCCGCATCTGAAGGTGAAAAATTCTCTGAAGCTGTTAAAATGATGGTTAACAGAATCAAGGAATTAGGTCCAGCTCCATTAAAACAACAATTAGATGCTGAAAGATAAATTGGAGGAATGAATATGGCAGATAAAGTAAAAATAGGAACTATGTGGTTTGGCGGATGTTCCGGTTGCCACTTATCCATTGCGGATTTCCATGAATCCTTAATTGATATTATGGAATTTGCGGATTTCGAATTTTCCCCTGTACTCATGGATACTAAATATGATGAAGTGCCAGAGTTGGATATTATTATCGTAGAAGGTGGAGTAAGAAACGATGAAAACAGAGAATTAGCTGAAATGTTAAATGAAAAAGCTAAAATGGTAATTGCTTACGGAACTTGTTCTTGTTACGGCGGTATTCCAGGTCTTGGAAACTTATGGACTGTAGAAGAATTAGAAGAAGAAGCATACATTAATTCCGTATCCACTGTAAACCCTGAAGGCATTATTCCTAATGAAGATGTACCTCATCTCGAAAGCAGAGTAAGACCTATCAGTGAATCTATGGATATTGATTTAATGATTCCAGGTTGCCCACCTCGTTCTGATGTTGTAGCAGAAGCTATTTTAACATTATTAAGAGGAGAAACCATCGAATTACCTTCAACTAACCTTTGTGAAGTATGTCCTAGAGAAAAACCACCTGCTGGTTTAGCTATGGACTTCATTAAAAGACAATTTGAATTAGGAGCTCCTGAACCTGATTTATGTTTAATTACTCAAGGTTTAGTATGTATGGGTCCTGCTACCGTATCCTTATGTGGTGCAGAATGCCCTGCTATCGGTATCCAATGTAGAGGATGTTACGGTCCTACTGCTAAAGTATTAGATCAAGGAGCTAAAATGATTAGTGCGATTGCATCTGACTATGGTGTACAAGAAGATAAAACTGTTGATCCAGAAACAGTTGCTGATCAGTTAGATGATATTGTAGGTACTTTCTATACTTACACATTGCCTGCTGCTTTAGTACCAATGAAAATGCAGAAAGGAGGAGAATAAAATGGTTAAACTTACTATGGAGCCTGTCACTCGTATTGAAGGACACGCAAAAATTACTGTGCATCTTGACGATGCAGGAAATGTTGAGGAAACAAGATTACATGTTATGGAATTCAGAGGATTCGAAAAATTTTTACAAGGTCGTCCTGTTGAAGAATTAGCAAGAATCGTACCAAGAATCTGTGGTATCTGTGATGTACAACATCATTTAGCAGCTGCAAAAGCAGTTGACCAAATTTTCGGCTTCGATGATAATGAAATCTTACCTGCTGCATACAGAATGAGAGAAATTATGAACTGGGGTTCATACATGCACTCTCACGCACTTCATTTCTACTTCTTAGCTGCACCAGATTTAATTATTCCTGACGGAACTAGAAAAACTAGAAATGTTTTCCAAGTAATTAAAGACATGCCAGAAGTTGCACTTCAAGCAATTAATATCAGAAGAAACGGTTTAGAAATAGTTAGAAAAATAGGAGGCCGTCCTATTCACCCTACATCTTCCACTCCTGGTGGTATTTCTACCGAATTAGATGCTGATACTCAAAAAGAATTACTCGAAAGAGCAAAACAAAACGTGGAATTAGCACAAGCTACTTTAGATTTAGCTATTCCAATTTTCGAAGAAAAAATTGACTTAGTTTCTTCATTAGGTTACTTTGGCGACACTAGACACTGTGGTCTCGTAAAACCTGATGGAACTTGGGACGTATATAATGGTAACGTTAGATTCAGAGATAAAGATGGCAGTGACATGTTCGAATACAAAAATGAAGAATATGTTGACCATGTTGCTGAACATGTAAAACCTTACTCATGGTTAAAGTTCCCATACCTTAAAGAATTGGGATACCCAGAAGGTATTTACAGAGTAGCACCTTTATCCAGAATTAATGTTTGTGATCAAATGCCTAAAGAAGCACCTCTTGCACAAGAAGCTTTCAAACAATTCCATAAAGACTTTGGATATGCTCAAGCACCATTATTATTCAACTATGCTAGGATTATCGAAATTTTAGCATCTGCTGAATGTGCTGCTGCTGCATTAGAAGAAGACTTATCTGGTCAAAAATTCCCAGATGAATTAGAAAGAACTGAAGGTAAAGGTGTAGGTATTGTAGAAGCACCTCGTGGTACTTTGATCCATCATTACGAATCTGATGATAATGGTTTAACCTCTTATGCTAATATTGTAGTAGCTACAATCCAAAACAACCCTGCTATGGAAATGGGTATTCATCAAGTTGCTAAAGACTATATCAAACCTGGTATGGAAGTTGATGATAGTATCTTTAACTTAATGGAAATGGTTATCAGAGCTTACGACCCATGTTTATCATGTGCTACCCACTCAATGGATAGTCAAATGAGATTAGCTGAAGTAGATATTGTAGACAGTGAAGGAAACCTCATTAAAAAATTCTAAGTTTAAGGGGGTTTTATAAATGATTGTATTTAACGAAGATGGCTGTATTAAATGCGGAGCATGTGAAGGTACTTGCCCTACATCAGCTATTGATGTAACACCAAATGCTATTATTCACTGTGACACTTGTGGTGGAGAACCTAAATGTGCGGATGTTTGCCCTAACGGAGCATTAAAAGTTGAAATGTACGAAATTGCTGAAGGCGTTGAACAAGCAAGATTAGTATTCAACTCAATATTATGCGATTCCTGTGGTAAATGTGAAGAAGTTTGCCCACAAGAAACTATTAAAGTCACTGGTGCTAAATTAAAAGAAGTTGAAGGATTCTGTGTAATGTGTCAAAAATGTGTTGACATTTGCCCAGTAGATGTAATTGGAATTCCTGGTGTTGTTGAACCTAAAGAGTATGAACTTGATCTTAAAGGAAAAGGACCTGTTTACATCAACAATTGTGTCGGATGTGGAACTTGTGTAGATCCTTGTCCTGTACATGCTATTACTCTTGAGGAAGTGGGAAGTCCTATTACTGTAAATGATGATTGTATTAGATGTGGTTTATGTTCACAAACATGTCCTTGGAATGCAATTTTCATTTCCGAGAAAAAACCTGTTAAACGTTCAAAAGAAATCAAATCATTTACCTTTAATTCAGCTAAATGTATTGGATGTAACACTTGTGTTGAAGCATGTCCTGGAGATTTCATTAAAGCTAATGGCGGAAATTTAACTGTAATGATTCCAGAAATTTGTGCTGCATGTAGTTTATGTGTAAAACTTTGTCCTGTTGACGCATTAGATATTGATGTTGAATGGGGTGAAGGTTCTCCTGTCGATGCTGAAGGTCTTGGTTGGGATTCAGAAAAATGTGAATTCATTGGTGCATGTGCTAATAAATGTCCTACTGAAGCTATCCGTGTAATTACCAAAACTGGTATGTCATGCCCAGCTTTAGTCGAAACTGATTCAGATCCATCATTTACTAGTTGTATAAGATGTGGTGCTTGTGCTTCTATTTGTCCTAATGATGCATTATCTGTTGGTTCTATTGAATTGGAAATCAATGGTGAAACTGTATCTAGAGACAGAATAGAATTCAACCCATCTAAATGTGATCAATGTGGTGACTGTAT
The DNA here is from genome assembly GCF_963082495.1 of Methanobrevibacter sp. V74. NCBI lineage: Archaea > Methanobacteriati > Methanobacteriota > Methanobacteria > Methanobacteriales > Methanobacteriaceae > Methanobrevibacter > Methanobrevibacter sp. V74. Next base: position 223,862 of record NZ_CAUJAN010000003.1, on the reverse strand, counting down.
AGAGACTTGTCCATATGATATGTTACATAAGTCAGAAAATCCTAAATTACCAATTGCTGGATTTTGTACTTTATGTGGTCAATGTATGGAAGCTTGCCCAGAAAATGCTTTATGTTATAAATAGGTGGAAACACACACCTATTTATTATTTTTTTTAAAAATTAGTTATATTTTATCCATTACTATTTTACCCTTGACTATTGTCATTATTGGCAATCCTTGATATTCCCATCCATCAAATGGAGAGTATTCTGCTTTTGTTTTAAATTCACTGATGTTAAATTTACCTTTTCTCTTCAAATCAATTATTGTAAAGTCGGCATCGTAACCTATGGCTAGTTTTCCTTTTGTGTTTAATTCATAGATTTTAGATGCATTTTCACTAAAAATTTTCGGTATTGTTTTGAAATCTATATTTCCCTTGTTCACTTCCGTTAAAAGAAGTGGGACTACAGTTTCAAGATTCGGTATTCCTGGAGAGGATTCCCAGATTCCTTTTGTTTTATCTTCAATTGTGTGGGGCGCATGGTCAGTTCCGATTATTGAATTTTCGTCTAAATCATTAATGTTTACACTATCTTTTTCTGGTCTAAGTGGAGGATTGGTTTTTGTGAAGGTATCATATAGATTATATGCGGCATTGTCTAGTAATAGGTGGTGGGGAGTAAATTCCCAACTTATAGGTATGGTTTTGCTTACACTTTTTGCTAAGTTTAGGGCTTTACGTGAGCTTAGATGGCAAATATGCAATCTTAAATCATTATCCTTTGCAAGTTCGATTGCTTGTTTTACAGATTCATCTTCAGCTTGTGAAGGTCTTCCATATGAATAATCAATAGCTTTATTTTCTCCTTTTTCTTGTAATTTTCGAGTTTCTACATCAACAATGGATTTTTTCTCACAATGTGTTGCAACTAAACCGTTATAATCGGTAGTTTCTTTTAATATGGATAAATCATGGAATATTTTTCCTAAGCTTTCATCGCTTTCCAAATCCATAAATACTTTTACCGAAATCGGATTTAACTCCATCATCTTTTTCATTTCTTTTAATGAATTTGGACCTATCTGAAGTTCAAAATTAACTACAGATTTACTTTGGGCAATCTTAATTTTTTCTTTTAATGCGGCGTATGTATTTGTTTTAGGAATTGTATTTGGCATGTCAATAACTGTTGTAAATCCGCCATTTGCTGCAGCTAAACTTCCAGTTTTAAAATTTTCTTTTTGAGTTAATCCAGGATCTCTAAAATGTATATGGGGATCTATAAATCCCGGAAGGACATAATTGTTTTTAACATCAAGTACATCATCCCCTTTTATGGGTGTTTTTGAAATGCCGGTTATTTTTCCATCTTCAACTTTAATAAAACATTCCCCATTTTCATCAACTAATCTGCAATTCTTTAAAATTAAATCCATGTTGGTCACCTTATTGTTTCTATTTGTTGTTCTTATTTTTAAAACATAACTTTTTTTAAATTTAAAAATAAATTTTCTATTATGTCTCAAGTTTCCAGTATTCTCAAACGTGATATGGAATTATTTTATAATGATTTGGAATGCGATTGTAAAATTTCAGATAGCACTTGTGATACGATTTTAGTTTCAGATTTCACAGAGTATAATCCTTTACATAATGGTCATTTTCATTGTATGAAAACTGCTAAAAGCATGTTTCCTAAATCATTATTTGTAGCTATTGTTCCAGGTCTCTTTGAGAGAAGTGGTAGAGGAATCCCATATATATTGCCTAGGGAAATTAGGGCAGAAATTGCAATTTCAGTTGGTGCAGATATTGTAGTTGAAGGTCCTCCCATGGGGATTATGGGGTCAGGTCAATATTCATTATGTCTTTGTAAAATGTTTCAAGCCTTAAACACGGATTATATTCCAAGAGGATATAAGGCAGTGGAAGGAATGGATGAAATATTAGATAGAATTAATATGGGGCATCACATCGCTTCAAAACCCTATAAAATTGTAGATAAAACCACTAAAGAAACCCTTATGGAGGGTAAACTTGAGGAAGATAATTATGTAATAACCTCTTTTTCAAATTCATTATCTAAAATAGGATTTGATTATGCTGATAAATTCATTTTTGTTAAAAGAATTGAAGGGGTAAGTGGCACTTTAATTCGTGAAAGCATCCTTCAAGATAATTTTGAGGGGGTGGTTGATATGATGCCTCAAAAAACAATTGAAGTGCTTAAAAGAGAAATTAGGAAAGGTTCCATAATTTACGGTATTCGTGATGTGGAAAAAATTCTAGATACTGCAAACAATTATTCCTTTGAAGAGTTAAGCAATCTAAATTTATTCAATGATAAATTAGCAGGAAAGATTATTGAAAATAGGCATCATGACAATTTAGAAAGTTTGGAAAACTCCATATTACAAGGATTTTCATCTCATTTCCACCAAAGAGTTTTAAGTATTTTGGAAAATCCGATTCCTAAAAAAACAATATCCACATACATTGACAGATATCCGGCAAATATCAGAGTATTAGATTATAAAAATGAAGATAGTTTAGAAAAATTTAAAGAAAAAGTCAATAATGAAAATATCATCCATTATTGAGGGCTTAAAATATTATTGATTACATTTTGAGGGTTTGAAAGTGCATATATTGCATCTATAAATGTTGAATAATATGTACTTAATGTAAATATGTAAATTAAATAGTAAATAACAATTAACACAACGAGAATCAATATAATTGTTAAAAGAATGTCAACAATGCCCATTGGCTCTTTTTCTTCTTGATAATTTAGATTATGGATATTGTCCTTACCTTTTTTATCTCTTTTAGATTTTTTGCCGCCTTGTTGTTCAGCTAAAATTTCAGCTCTAATCCTTGCTTCCATTTCTTCTGGAGTTTCTGGTCTGTTAGGTTTTTTTGCTGTTTTTTCTTTTAGAATTGGTTCTTCAGATTTAGGCCTGTACTGTCTTCTAGTTAAAGAACCGTATTCTTCCTCATCCTTAGCTAATTGTTCCCCTAAAGGCACATCATTTTCATCGAAGTATAAATCATCTAAATATTTTTCATATTTATCTTCTAATTCTATTCTTGCACTAGTTGGCTGAGGTTTGTAAGAGTGATCCGGATAAATAAATTCTTGCGAATTTGTATTTGGTGCAATATATTCGTTTTGAGTTATTTTAGGAGTTTCTTCTATCATCTGAGGAATAGGTTCATTTTCTTGTATATAAGATGATTCAAGACCTCCTGAATAAGCAATATCCTTTTTAATATTGTATGGAGAATCTTCAGGAATTTGTTTAATCTCATGGGTTGGTTGAACTTCTTTTTGAGGAGCATAAATTTCTTCTTCAGCCGGTGGTTGATATATATTTTCTTCAACTGGTTTTTTATTTAATCTTGCAGGTTCAGTTTTCACAGGTTCTTGACTGACAACTGATTGAGGTTGCTCTTTAGATTTGTTTTCAATTCCAAGACCTACAATTTTTTCTAAACATTCTTTACAGTATTCTTTTCCTGCAATTTCTAAACCACATTCTTTACAAATTGATTTTCCACATATAGCACAAGTATCTGTGCCCTCTCTGTCTGGATGATAATAACATTCCATAAATTTCACTCCCATAACGAATTAGTCATATTAAATCTAATATCTGTTAATCTATTTATATAAAAGTTTTTATTATTTGCTTTTTTCAACGATTTTTTCCACAACAATTTCAGAAGAAATTAAATCATCAACAGTTGCAAGAAAGCTACCTAATTTTTCACTTGTAATTTTATATTCAATTGAATTTCCAGTTAATTTTGATTCTAGATAGTCTTCATTGTCTACTTCCAGTGAATCAAATACTAATTTGGAATTGTCCGCATTGTTATATGTAAAAACAATATTTCCCTCTATTTTCATAATATATTTATATATCATTTCTTATAATAAAATATTTTTTGTAGTTGAATTCTTAAAAATGGGGTAACCTTTATTAATAACTTAATTAATATATTTAAATATTCTATTATATTGTGATATAATTTTTATATAGCTATTTGGAAAATTCATTATTTTTAGCTATTTTTAATTAAAACATTTTATGTTTAACTCGGAGGAAGAATTATGGTTCGTGCTTATACAAGAAGAGATTATATTAGAAAAACCCCAAATTCAAGAATTGTACAATATGATATGGGAAATTTAAAAGATGAATTTCCAGTATCTGTAAGTTTAGCTGTTAAAAAACCGGTTCAAATTAGACACAACTCTTTAGAAGCTGCAAGGATTGCTTCTAACAGATTAATGCAAAGGGCTGCAGGAAGAATGGGATACCACTTAAAATTAAGAGTATATCCTCATCAAATTGTAAGAGAAAACCCAATGGCAACTGGTGCAGGAGCAGATAGGGTACAAAGTGGTATGAGAAACGCTTTCGGTAAACCAATTTCTGTTGAAGCTATTGTTAAAAAGAATCAAAAAATTGTCACAATAGACTGTCAGGAAAAAAACTTTGAACAAGCTAAAATTGCGCTCAAGAGAGCAGGAATGAAATTGCCGGTTCCTTGTAAAATTGTCGTTGACAAAGGCGCAGATTTAGTTAAATAGATTAATTTAATTAATCTTTTCTACTCTTTTTTTATTAACTTATTTCATGATTAAAATACTTTTTTTTTCATTAAATATTTAAACTTTAAAAATCATATTTAATATTAATATTGACTGATTCTTATGGTCAATGTAATATATTTTTAATCTGAGAGGTTATATTTCATGTATGTTGTAAAATTTGAGGATTTATCCAAATCCGATATTAGAATTGCAGGCGGAAAAGGTGCTAATTTGGGTGAATTAACCCAAGCGGGTATTCCAGTTCCACCAGGTTTTGTAGTAACTGCGCAAGCTTATGAAAAATTTATGGATGAGGCAGGAATCAACGATAAAGTTATGAGCATTCTTGAAGAAATTGATATCAATGATACTAAAGCTCTTCAAGCCGCTTCCAAGGAAATCAAAGAACTTATTATTGAAGCACCTATTCCAGAAGATTTAGTTTTATTTATTCGTGAATATTATAATGAACTTTGTCAAAGAGTTGGGGAAGATGACGTTGATGTGGCAATCAGATCATCTGCAACCGCAGAAGATTTGCCTGAAGCGTCATTTGCAGGTCAACAGGATACTTTCTTACATGTTTCTGGGGATGATGAAGTAATTGAATACATTAGAAAATGTTGGGCTTCCTTATTTGAAGCAAGAGCAATCTTTTACAGGGAGGAAAACAACTTTGAACATTCAAAAGTTTTCATCGCTGTTGTTGTTCAGAAAATGGCACATGCAGATAAAGCAGGAGTAATGTTTACTGTAAATCCATCCACCGGTGAAGAAATAGCTTTAATAGAAGGGTCATGGGGTCTTGGAGAAGCTGTTGTATCTGGTGATGTAACTCCTGATAATTACCAGGTTGATAAAAAAGCTAATGAAATTATTAATGTTACAATTAGTGATAAAAAAATAATGTACACTAATGATGATAAAGGCACCAGTATAAAAGTTGATGTTCCTGAAGATTTAAGAAATAAAAGGGTATTGTCAGATGAAGAGCTCATTGAATTAACTGAAATGGGTAAAAGAGTTCAAGCTCATTATGGTGAGCCAATGGATACTGAATGGGCTTTTGAAAATGATAGTTTATTCTTATTGCAAGCTAGGCCAATTACAACTTTAGGTGATGTTGGATCTGAAGGAAATGATGATGCATCTTCTGAGTTAGGTGATGTTCTTGTAAGGGGTCTTGGAGCAAGTCCTGGTATGGCATCTGGTAATGTTAAAGTTGTTTTCGACATTGATGAACTAGATAAAATTAAAGATGGTGACATCATGGTTACAACAATGACCACACCGGATATGGTTCCTGCCATGAGAAGGGCAAGCGGCATTGTAACTGATGAAGGTGGAGTAACATGTCATGCATCAATTATTTCTCGTGAACTTGGAATTCCTTGTGTTGTAGGAACTGCTGATGCTACAACAAAATTAGAAGAAAATTTTGGTGTTACAATAGATGGTAAAAAAGGATTGGTATTTGACGGAATCTTTGAGATTAAAGAGGAATCTGCAAATATTGTTACAGGTACTGTTGAATCAGCTCCTATTATTACTGTAACTGAAGTTAAGGCTAATGTTAGTATGCCTGAAGCTGCACAGAAAGCTGCAGCTACCGGTGCTGATGGTGTTGGACTTTTAAGAACTGAACATTTGATGTTGACTTCCGGTGTTCACCCAGGTAAATTTATTGCTGAGAACAGGGAAGATGAGTTAATTGATACAATTGCTGATAATGTTCAAATCGTAGCAGATGCATTTTATCCAAAACCTGTATGGTATAGAACTTTAGATGCGCCTACTGACGAATTCATCACTTTGGAAGGTGGGGAAAACGAACCTATGGAGCATAATCCAATGCTTGGTTGGAGAGGAATTAGAAGAGAACTTGACCAACCTGAAATTCTTGAATGCGAATTTAAAGCTATTAAAAAATTGCATGAAAAAGGATACACAAATATTGGTATTATGATTCCATTGTCACAAAGTCCTGAAGAGCTTATACAAGCCAAAGCGATCTGTTCTGATGTGGGTCTTGAACCTCACAGGGATGTTGACTTTGGAATGATGGTTGAAATTCCAGCAGCTGCGATAATGATTGATGAATATATTAATGTTGGAATAGACTTTGTAAGTTTAGGAACCAACGATTTAACTCAATACACTCTTGCAGTAGATAGAAACAACGAATTTGTTGCAAAACACTACTCTGAAGAACACCCTGCAGTAATGAAATTAATTGAAAGAACAATTAGGAAATGTGCTGAAGCAGGTGTGACCTGCAGTATTTGTGGTCAAGCAGGCAGTGTCCCTCACATTGTTGAAAAACTTGTTGAATTTGGAATTAGTAGTGTTTCTTCCAATACTGACGCTATTGCTGATGTGAGAAAAACTGTTGCTCGTGCTGAACAAAAAATTATTCTTGACGCTGCTCGTAAACGTTTAGAATAATATCTTTTATTTTCTTTTTTTATTTTTATTTTTAACAATAAATTAGGTTATTTTATGGATGATAAACCAGCAGATAAGCAAGTTATTTTAAAGGAATTAGAGGAAATTCATAGTTTGGATCATGATTATGCAGACGGCAGAATTTTAGGCTCAATGTGTACTGAAGCCCATCCTTTTGCTAAAAAAGTTTATTGTGAATTTCTAGACACCAATTTGGGTGATCCTGGATTATTTAAAGGAACTAAACAAATTGAAAATGAGGTTATTAAATCTATTGGGGATTTATTGTCTCTTGACAATGCTTATGGCAATATTGTCACAGGGGGGACTGAAGCTAATTTAATGGCGATAAGGGCTGCAAGAAATCATGCAAGAAAATATAAGGGGATAACTGATGGTGAAATAATTATTCCCGATTCTGCTCATTTTTCATTTAAAAAAGCTGCTGACATGTTAAATCTGGAGATAGTTGAAGCTAAATTAGATGACAATTATAAAATAGATGTTGAATCTGTTAGGGAGGCAATATCTGATAAAACAGTAGCTATTGTTGCTATTGCAGGCACTACTGAATTAGGTTTAATAGATCCAATTGAGGAAATTTCAAAAATCGCTTTGGAAAATAATATTTATTTCCATGTTGACGCGGCATTTGGCGGATTTTCAATTCCATTTTTAAAAGAACTTGGTTATGACTTACCTAATTTTGATTTTTCACTTGAAGGAGTTTGTTCTATAACTGTTGATCCTCATAAAATGGGTTTGGCTCCGATTCCTGCTGGAGGAATTATTTTTAGACACAGTGAATATTTGGATGTAATGGCTGTTGATTCACCATATTTAACTGTTAAAACACAATCCACCATTGTAGGAACTCGTTTAGGAGCTTCATCAGCTGCGACTTATGCAATTATGAAATACTTTGGAAAAGAAGGTTATTTTAAATTAGCTGAAAATTTAATGGAAAATACTAAATTTTTAGCTGGAAATCTAAAAGAGTTAGGTTATGAACTAATTTGTGAACCTGAATTAAACATAATAGCTTTTAATCATCCGGATATGGCCACTAATGATTTAGCTCAAAAATTAGAAGATTTGGGATGGAAAGTGTCTGTTGCTAAATGTCCTGTTGCAATCAGGGTCGTTTTAATGAATCATGTTAAAAAGAATCATTTAAAAGAATTATTGAAAGATTTAAAAGATATTTATTAATCTTTTATGCTTTCAACATACATTAAAGGATAATTCAGTTCTTCATTAAATTCAATTCTAATAATTGCTTTGACATTCTCCACTTTTGTATGGATTTTAACATCTAACATATCGCCGGTTAGGGAGGTGTATTCAAATTCGGTCATTGATTCTTCAAGTTTATCAAATCTTATTTTAGCTTCCACTTTCTCAATTGCAGGTTGCAGGCTTACAGACTCTTCAATAGCTTTTTCTAAACTTTCTTTAGATTTTTTATTTATGGGTGTTCCTACAAACTGATGAAATAATGCGCCCATACTAATAGCACCTTCAAATATGGCTCTTTCTCGGGCAGTTATATTTGAAAAGTATTCCTTATCTACATCCATCATGCTCCTCCATTTAAAAATATTATTTTATCATAAATTTGTTCGGAAGGGATTGGATTTATGAAACAGTAAAATAAAATCGCTGAAATGATTATTACTGTGATTAAAATGTATATTCTGTTGTCTTTAGGATAAAAGAAACTAAATGCCAATCCGACTATTAGAAATATTGACGAAATCATTAACGCATTAAACTCTTGGGGATTGTTTTTAATAATCTTCTCGTTTATGGAACTTATATTATTTAACTCGCCGTAAACTAATAGTCTATTTTCAGTTGACCCAATAGGATCACAGGTGACTAATATTGTACTGTTTGCACCGCCATATTTTAGGTTATATGATGCAGGCACAATTGTTGTATTTGTTACAGTATAGTTTAGCTCACCTACTCCAGGCCATTCTAGTAAGAATGAATCTCCAATTTCAAGTTCATTTAACCTTAAAAATGGTGATCCTTGAAGGGTTCTGTGTCCATACAGTACAACCGTATCATTGGGCGGAACATTTTCACCAGGATCACTTAATACGCCCTGATTTAAGGATTTGTTGTTAATTTTTTCATCAACCCCAATTGAAGGGATTATAATTTTAGGAGAATCAATGTTTTTTTCAATTACTAGTTTTGCTGAATAGTAATTCACTTCTCCCATTGCATATAATCCGATAATAAGCAAACAAATTATCACAATCATTGTTGAAATTTTAGGTTTGTCCATGATATCAATTTTGTAGTATCTCATATAATACTTTTTTTAATTATTATATGTTGAGTTGATTTCAGATACCATCCAATCAGGTGCTTCTGATGTAGGTATCGTCAATATTATATTGTCCATATTTTTCAGGACATAATTAACTTTATCTTGCGGTGTTTCTATTAAAAGCATATATTGGGCATTCAAATCACCTAAATTAATTTCTCGCTCGTAATTAGATAATTTAACCCCATAATCTTTAAGCATTTTAAGGGTCTGTTTTTCATCATAACCTTTGACAATTGCACCTTTTATCATTTCCAACACATCTGATGAGAAACGTTTAGTATTTTCTTTTGGATTGGTATTGTTTCCTTCAACATTCATATTTGATTTTGAGTATTCAGCATCAATTTCCCCATTTTCCTCATATCTCATTATAGATAAAACAGTGCATCCGCTTATTTCAGGAGTGGTGTTGGTGCTTGTGTAATTTTCATCAGTTGAATTGTTACTTGTATAGATGTCTACAACACTGCCTTCTCTAACAAGTCCGGCTCCTGCCTGAAGTCTTGAAACTAAAATGGGGACGGATACAGTATTCGGTTCTTCAAATTTAATTCTTGAAAGAATTGTTGCATCATTTTCGCTAATGATTTCCATAGCTTCTGATGCTGGAATAATTGTGCTTTTACTTTCATTTTCATAAATGGCCATTGTTCTGTTATATTTGTCCATGTTCGAGTTAACTGATTTTTCATGATAGGATTGCCAGTCTTTTGTTGCTGGAGTCAGTATATTTATTACTTGAATTTCCTCGGCTGTGTTAGCGTCGTTTATTTTTTCTTCTAGCATCATGGCATTTGGAGATGTGGTCAAAGCCCCTGAATACAAATCATGGAGTTCATTTAGTTTTGTTGTTTTTGCGATAGATAACTCTTCTTGGGCAGGTTCATATATTATGAAATAATAAGCCGAAATAATCAATGTTAAAAAAATCATCGTTGTTATGATTATTCCAATTTTCCTTTTTCTTTCATTATCACTTATGTCAACGGAATTTGGGGTCAAATAAACTCCTAGCTTATGATTTAATTTTTTTAAAGGAGATAACTCATCTTTTTCTTCTTTTTCTTCAGGCTTTGGAAACTCTTGTGAAATTTGGGTTTTTAATTCTTGAGTTTGTCTAAAACCTTTGGGATATAATGGATCTCTTGGTTTTTCATCTTTCATTTTAGATACTCCTTTTAATTGTTAGATGGTTAATTTAATTATTAGGAGTACTGTGGTATTATCTTTTAATTAAATTAATTATTAGGTAATGTAGACAAAATAGGAGTAACAATAATCCTGCCATGTTAATGTTATATATTGTTAGGTTAATTGGAAGAATTAATAATATAATTAATATAACCGATATTCCAATTAATGGGATATTGTCAAATTTAGGATATCTGATATTACTAATCATTAGTAATGAGACAAGAATACTTAAAATTAATGCTGAAACAGGATTAAATATTCCACTAAGGTATAATGTAGCTATTATAAAGGACATACATGGTATTGGCAAACCAATGAAATCATCAGTTTCAATTTTTCCTGCAATTACATTATATCTTGTTAATCTTAAAACTCCGCAGACAACTATTAATAAACTAACAAGTATTACAATTGTTTGAAAAATGCCATGGGCAGGGTTAATGCAGCTAAAAATAAATATTGCCGGAGCAACTCCAAAGGAAATTACATCTGATAGTGAATCAATATTCTTTCCGAAGTCTAGGTCATCTTGCCTATTTCTTTTTCTTGCTACCCAACCATCTACTGAGTCAAACATGATAGCAATTATCATAAGGATTGCGGATAATTCAAAATTATTGTTAATTGAGCAGATAATTGATAGAAATCCTGAACTCATATTTAACAATGAGATTATATCCGACATTGCTATGAAACTTTCAATTTCTGTGTTTATGCTATCCATATTTTAACTCCAATAATACTTTTATTTTTATTTCTTATTAATCTATTCTTGGATTCAATCTCAATTTTACTTAAATTTTATTATAATTATTTCAACAAGTTATTTCATAGTGATAATATGGTATTGTTGGTTATATTTTTATTTTGCATTGTTAAATAATTTGTTTTTAAATTTTAGATTTTCTTTTAAAATTTCAATGACTTAAAGATAAAATATATATAATAATATTTTTAATAAATATTAATTGTTAGACTTTAAATAATAGCAATAAATTTCATTATTTACGCATTGGATTAGGATATTATTTTTCAAATTTAATAGTTATAAGTTAAATTTATTGTTTATTTTAATAAAGAAGTTATATTAATGAATTGTGAGTAGTTAAATGATTGAAGATAATATACGTGTTCTCAGGCAAGCCGCAAGAATTTCGTCAGACGGAAACTCAAAAATTGAAAAAGACTGGTGTGTTATTGCAGGTAATGTTGGATTGATTGATGATATGGCATATAAAGCCATAGCTTCTAATCATAAAGTTAAAATATTATTCAGAGAACATGTAATTCTTAATGAAGGCAAGCTTGATAAAAAATTTGATTTTATCATGCTTTATGGAAATTCTTTAATCCTTAACGATTTTAAGAATGACACTCAAAAATGTGGTGGGGCGTTTATTCATATTGCAAGAGATTATTTGTCTCAAGAACCAAACTTGATGGTGCTTGTCGGGCCTGATGATGTAATTAGGGACTCTGTATCCAAAATTGAAAAATCAAAGATTCCTGTTGCAATAATTAAAGAATCTCAAACTACCAGTTTCATTGATATTGATTTTAACAGTGATGTTAAATTGCCAAACTTTATTAAGTCTGCTCTTAAACCATTTTATAATGCAAATGAAATTGTTCTATCAACAATTTTGCTTTCTGTTGAAAAAGATGGTGATGTTGGGAAAGTTCAAAGTATAGCTACATCTAATAGAATTTTCGTTATAGATTTCAGAGACATTGTAACGGAGGATTAATCATGAATATTTTTGGAAATGAAGATGAAGAACCACAAACTGAAAACACTAAAGTCATTAGTAACAGTTTAGGAATTGATTTAGGAACTTTAAATACTGTAATTGCAAAACCGTCAGGGGATAAATTTGATTTATACCAGATTCCTTCTGTTGTTGCAGTAAAAAAAGATGATCCTGCTGAAGTTTTAGCTGTCGGTGAAGAAGCTAAAAAAATGTTGGGAAGAACTCCTGAAGATATTCTTGCAGTAAGACCATTAAAAAAAGGAGTCATTGAAAACGTTGTACAGGCACAGGCATTACTCATTAAAGCAATGCAGATAGGTATTAATGAAGGTGAAACTATAGGAAGAATCGTCATTGGCATTCCTGGTGATGCATCTGAAGTAGAAAAAAACGCTGCTGAAGAGATTGGAAGAAAAGCAGGTGCACAAAATATCTTAGTAATCAGTGAAGGATTGGCTGCGGCCATTGGTGCAGGTTTGCCTATAGCAGAACCAAATGGTACTATGGTTGTGGATATTGGTGCTGGTTCAACTGATATTGTAATTATTTCTCTTGGCGGAATTAATGATATTGAAACCGTAAGATGTGGTGGAGACGATATTGATAATAAAATCGTTGAACTTGTAGCAGAAAAATACGATGTAGCAATTGGTATTCATGATGCGGAATCTGCTAAAATGGAAGTTGGCATGGTGCATTGTTCCGAACAACTTGAAAACTTAAGTGTGGAAATAATTGGTAAATCATTAGAAACCAATCGTCCTAAAAAAGTAGTCATTGATTCTATGCTTGTTGCAGATGCAGTAGAACCTTTCATGCAACAAATTGTTGATGGTTTAAATGTTATTTTAGAAAGGCTGTCTCCTGAATTGATGATGGGTGTTTATAACAATTCTGTTGCTGTTGGTGGAAGTTCAAGACTTCGTGGATTAAAAGAAAGAATCTTTGATGAAATTGCCATACCTATAGAAATTTCCGAAGATCCAATGACTGTTGTAGCAAAAGGAACTGCAATCGTAGCAGCCGAACCTTTAGCGTTAGAACCTGAAGTCCGTCTTAGGGCTATGAAATAAATTTATTTTATTTCACTTCTTTTTTTATTATTTTTTTTTGATTTATATGGATATTTTAGGTATTGATGAAGCTGGAAGGGGGTCTGTTTTAGGTCCTATGGTTATTGCGGGAGTTATTGTTCCTGAAAAAATGGAAAAAGTCCTTGAAAGAATGGGGGTTAAAGATTCAAAAAAACTAGCTCCTCATCGCCGCACTATTTTGTCCCGTAAATTAAAGAAAATGTTTGAATATGACATTATTGTAATTACTGCTAGTGAAATTGATGAAATGCGAGCAGAAGGTATTAATCTTAATGAAATTGAAAAGAATGCAATGGAAGACTTGATTCTAAGATTAAAACCTGAAAAAGCTATTGTTGATGCTGTTGATGTAAAAGCTGAGAGATTTCAAGAAAATTTATGCAAAGATACGGGATTCAATGTCATTGCTGAACATAAAGCTGATGATAATTATATTCAGGTAAGTGCAGCATCCATTATTGCAAAAGCTGAAAGGGATGACCAGATAGCTGAGATTAATGAGGAATTTATTAAATCTGGAGGAATCGGTTCCGGGTATCCATCTGACCCAACTACAAAAAAATTCTTAACTAACTATACTTATGATGAAATGCCTGACTTTGTTAGGTTGTCCTGGAATACCGTCGCTAAAATGAAATGATTTAAGTGCACAACTTAATCGGAAAATAATTTACCACACAAGTTTTCGAGAAGTCCTTTTTTAAATAATTTTAAGTATGTGTATTAATAAAAGTATTTTCATAAATAATTTTAATAGATAATTTATAGGGATAAAAATGATTGTTGAATATATTATGCCTTTTATTGATGGGATAATGGATATTTTCGCTCAGGGAGGAATTATCACTTATATAATTCTTTTTGTGGGCATTTATGGTTTTCTTATTTCATTGAGAAAAATTGCATATCTTAGAAAAATAAGTAAAGTTGATACAACTGAAATTTTCGGTGTTGTAACAGCATCTATGGAAAGAGGAGGTGCTGTTGAAGCTTTAAAACAAATTAACGGTTTTAAAAATCCTATTTCTAGAATTATTTCTGAAACTTTAAAGATTGGTTATAAAAATAAAACTGAAGTTGAAGAAAGTATGGAGCAAATATTCATTGTTGAATTAGCTAAAATGACTAAAGGTTTAAGCACAATTAAAACAATTACTGAACTCGCTCCGTTTTTAGGTTTGATCGGTACAGTTATTGGTATTTGGATGACCTTTAAATCTTTAGGCGTTCATCCTGATTCTGCAGCGATGGCGGAAGGTATTTATGTAGCTTTAACGACTACTATCATGGGTCTTTTAGTGGCTATTGTGTTATTGCCATTATATACCTATATTCAAGGTCTTATTGAATCTGAAATGGATAAAATTGAACTTGCTACAAAAATGACCAACTGGGGATATGCAGTAGTAAAAGTTAGAGTGGATTCTAATGTGGAATGTGCACTTGAAGCACTACAGGAAGCTGATGGTGTTGTAAATACCAGACTGATTTCAGACCCTTATGCCAATATTAAAGTTTCTTTTAAACCAAGCATGTTGGATAAAAGTATTGTGAATATTATTTTAGAGAAATGTAATGTCACTGCTGAAATTACTGAAAGTAAACTAAGACAATAGGTGATTAGATGGCTCTTGATGTAAGAAAACATAAAAAGAAATTTTTAGAACAAAAGCCAAGTATCAATTTAGTTCCATTTATTGATATTCTATTTACTATAATGATTTTTTTAGTAGTTACTAGTAATTTTTCAGCTACAGGTGTTCAAGCAGATGTCACTGACCAAGCTGATGATAGTGGGGGGAAGCTTAATGTCACTGATGTTTCTGGAGATCAGGAATATTATGTTATGCCAGTGGCCAATCTACATAAAGTGACTGTTAATGGTCAGGACCGTTCTGATGCGATTGCTGGAAGTTCGGTAGGTGTGCATGCTAATGTCATTGACAAAGGACAAGTTATTATTAAACCTGGTGAAATTGTCATTAAGACACCGCCTGGAGTATCAGCAAATCAGGCTGTTCAACGTCCTGAACTTTAAATGGAGAGAAAAAATGTATAATGGGAGAATTTTATCAATAGGGATGAATGGTGATGGCAAACCTTTTGCAGCATACAGGGTATCAAGTAGGTCATTTCCAAATAGGAAATGTTTAAAATCTGATGATAGGGTAGCTGTTGTCCCGATAGAAGGTTTTGAAAAGGATATCTATAAGAATACTTATATTTCATATAATAGTATTCGTATAGTGGGAGATATGGCTGTTGTGTCTAATGGTTCTCATACTGATGTTATTGCAGATAAGATTGCTTTAGGAATGGGAATTAAGGATGCATTGGCTTATTCCTTACTAACTATGGATTATGAAAAAGATGATTATAATACTCCAAGGATAGCAGCTGTTGTTACCTCAACTACTGAAAAAGAGGATTATGCATGTTATGTTGGTATTGTTAGTGATAAAAAACTATTAGTTGAAGAAGTATCATATGGTGAGGCGGTATTCATTTCAACTTATGGCAATCAATTGCCTGACAAGGTTGATTTTGAAGAGGGTACTTCTAGTGGCGCTGCAAAGTATATTTTTGATGAAGGTGCTTTTGCAAATTATGAGAAACCGGTCACTTCTTGTGCTACCGTTTTTGATGGAGAATGGACTCTGGATGTCTATAATCCATAATTTTTCTTTTTTTAATTTTTTTTTAGATGATTATTATGAGTATTGAATTATTTGGCTTAGAAAATATTCCTATTATTGATGGGGAATGTAACATTTCTCAGATTATTAAAGAGGCTATTGAAAAACAGGGATGTAGGTTAAATCATGGAGATATTGTTTTAATTGCTGAAACATTAATCTCTAAAGCTGAAGAAAACTTCATCAGACTGGATGATTTAATCCCATCCGAATTTGCAATTAGACTTGCAAACGATTCTGGTAAAGATCCACGTTTGGTTGAAGCTATTTTAAATGAATCTAAAGAAGTTGTCCGTATCGGGCATAATTTCATTATAACTGAAACAAAACACGGTTTTGTATGTGCAAATGCAGGCATTGATGAGTCTAATGTCGGAATTGGATTGGCCACTCCAATGCCAAAGGATGCGGATAAATCTGCACAAGCAATTCGTGAATTTTTAGAAAATGAATTCGATGAAGAAATTGCAGTTATAATCACTGATACTCAAGGAAGAGCATTTAGATTTGGAGCCATTGGTACTACAGTAGGTTGTTCTGGAATTTCACCTATTTGGAAACGTGTTGGTGAAAAGGATTTATATGGCAGGGAACTGGAAACAACTGAAATCGCTATCTGTGATGAATTGGCATCTGCCGCTTCTCTTATTATGGGGCAGGCTGATGAAGGACTTCCAGTTGTTATTATACGGGGATTTAGTAGTTTTGATACTTTGAGGAATACTGACTCAAATGTTAAGTCTGTTTTAATGCCTAAAAAAGCAGATGTTTTTAGAAAATAGGGATTGTTATGATTACTGTTTTATCTGGAGGAACTGGAACTCCTAAATTATTACAAGGTCTAAAAGAAATTGTTGACCCAAGGGAGCTAACAATTATTGTAAATACTTTGGAAAACAATTATTTTTCCGGTGTTTATGTTTCTGCCGATATTGACACGGTTTTATACACTATGGCTGACATGATTAATGAAGAAGTTTGGTATGGTGTTAAAGATGATACCTTCATTACTCATGAAAGGCTCAAAGAGCTAGGTCATGATGAATTGCTTAGAATTGGAGATATAGACCGTGCAACCAAAATACAAAAGACTCAGTTGATGAATGAATATGGTCTTTGTAAAGCATGTGAAATTCAGGCTAAAAATATGGGCATTAAATCCAAAATCATTCCTATGAGTGAACAGCATTCCAATATTAAAATTATTTCAGATATCGGGGACTTGGAATTTCATGATTTTTTAATCAAGCATCAGTCAAACCCGGAGGTTTTGGATATCCAATTTTCCGAGGTCGCACCAAGTGAAGGGGTTGTAGATGCAATTAAAAATTCTGATGCAGTAATCATCGGACCGTCTAATCCAATCACTTCAATTTTACCAATATTATCTCTTGAAGGTGTTCGTGACGCTTTAAAAGACACTTACGTTGTTGCGGTTTCACCAATTATCGGTTATGGAGCAGTTTCAGGTCCAGCCAGTAAATTCATGAGGGCTTTAAACATTGAAGTTTCAGCTATGGGTGTAGTATCATTATATAAAAATTTTTTAGACAATATTGTGATTGATAATGAAGATGAACAATTATTATTACAATTAAATCAAATAGTTAATAAGGTAACAATTACAAATACAGTAATGAATAATTTAGGCGTTAAGAAAAATCTGGCACAAATTATTATAGATAGTATTCCTTAATAAGAGGCGATTATCAAATGATACAAATGACTTTAATACAAATAGACAATTATGGGCCTTGGACTGTAACTCCAAAGCCAAGAACTGAATCCGATCTACAAATGCTACAAGCAAATTTGTTTGCAGACTTGAATAGTCATTTTGGAAACAAAAAAGGTTTAGTTTTCTTTACAAGATTTGATAACTTACTTGCGGTTTCAAA
Organism: Methanobrevibacter sp. V74; assembly: GCF_963082495.1. NCBI lineage: Archaea > Methanobacteriati > Methanobacteriota > Methanobacteria > Methanobacteriales > Methanobacteriaceae > Methanobrevibacter > Methanobrevibacter sp. V74. Next base: position 205,848 of record NZ_CAUJAN010000003.1, on the reverse strand, counting down.
CGGTTTGGATGAAGAAGACCATTTAAGAATTCAAAGGTCTATTAGAAACAGATATCCAATTACTATAAGTATGGGTGTTGGATCTGCTGAAACTCCTCATGAAGCCCAAAAATTAGCTACTATTGCTCTTCAAAATGCAGGCAGTGCCCAATCAGGAAAAAGAAAAGAAATTTTAGCTATTGATAGTTTAGTTGATGAAAAGGATAGTTTTGTTCAAGCAGCTCATATTGATATTAATAGTGTCACAGAAACCTTAACTGATATTGAATCTGCTTTTGATACAAGTTTCATTGTTAATAAAGCTCAACATTATTTAATGACTAAATTGATTAAAAAAGGAGCATTATTATTCTTCATTGGAGGAGATAACTTCATGGCTCCGTGTAATGGATTATCTGAAAAAGATATAGAAGAGATAATGATTGAAATCGATGAAGAAATTGGCATTAAACTTAAAGCTGGAATAGGCAGAGGTAAAAATGCTGAAGATGCCGCTTATATGGCGGACATTGGTCTTGAAGAAATAAGGGCTCATAATAATGGAATGTGGACTTGGGTAGTCGAAAAAGAATATTGAGGAAATTGTCATGATGAAAGTAGTTGCTCCGATGGCGGGAATAACTGATTCAGAATTTTTAAATAAGGTTATTCCATATGGTTTTGATGTGGCTACTTTAGGGGGGTATAGTTTAGATACGCCCACCATCGAAGCAAGTAGAAAAATCATCGAAAGGGGACGGAATGAATTTTATTTCCCTTTAAATGAAATTTTTACCCATATTGAAAATGAGGTCAAATCAATTAAAAAAGCGCATGCTAATGTAAAAGTCTCAGCTAATGTACGATCAACAACTCCGCAACCGATTATTGATGTTGGAAATATTAAGAATTTGGATATTATTGAAATCAATTGTCATTGTCGTCAAAATGAAATTTTAGCCATTGGTTGTGGTCAAGAAATGTTATTTCGCCCAGATTTGTCTGATTTTATTTCCAATGTTGTTGATAATGTAAAAAGTGAGGTTTCAGTTAAAATCAGAGCTAATGTTGAAGGAACTGATACAATAAGGTTAGCCAATATCATTGAAGAGAGTGGCGTTAATTATTTGCATATTGATGCAATGAAAAAAGGATTTTTCGAAGCTGACTGGGAACTTTTACAAGAAATTTGTAATGCTGTTAATATTAAGGTTATTGGAAATAATTCTGTAAATTCAAATGAAAATCTTTTAAAGATGGTTGATACTGGAGTTGATGGCTTTTCAATAGCTCGTTCACTTATTTCTGGAAATTTAGATTTTAATATTGCTGATTTTTAAAATATTTAAAACAATTGTTATTAGAAAGTGTTATTAATAATTTAGAATAAAAATTAATACAATAGGTGATTTAATGGATTTTATAACTCTTAAGAATATTACAAAAAGTTTTGACGGAGTGGATGTTCTTAAAGATATCAATTTAAAGATTAATGAAGGAGAGACTTTAGGTATATTGGGACGTAGTGGAAGTGGAAAATCAGTTTTAATTAATATGCTTCGGGGAACCAAGGAATACAAGCCAGATGCAGGTGATATTATAATAAATATTGCCGTTTGTCCAGAATGTCTGGCGGTTGAATCACCGGTTCATGTAGGTGAAAAATGTAGTTGTGGAGCTACATATGAAGCTAAAGAAGTTGATTTTTTCAATGCTGAAAGGAAATTATTCGCAAGTATTAAAAGAAGAATTTCAATCATGTTACAACGTAACTTTGCATTATATGATGAGGAATCTGTTATTGAAAATGTTATGAGGGCAATGCCTGATGATGTTGAGTATGAAGAATCGTTATATGCTGCTTTAGAATTGTTAGAAATGGTTCAAATGAACCATAGAATTACTCATATTGCTCGTGATTTAAGTGGGGGGGAAAAACAGAGAGTTGTACTTGCAAGACAATTAGCTAAAAATCCAATGATGTTTTTAGCAGATGAACCGACAGGTACACTGGATCCTCAAACTGCAGTTAAACTTCATAACACTTTGAAAACCGGTGTTAAAGACAAGGGAATTACAATGTTAATTACTTCCCATTGGCCTGAAGTAATGACAGAACTTGCAGATAATGTTATCTGGTTGGAAGCAGGTCAAATCAAAGAAGAAGGTGAACCTGAAGTTGTTGTGAATCACTTTCTGGAAACTGTTCCGATTCCTAAAAAACCAGAAATTCCAGAGTTCGGTGAACCAGAAGTGGTTCTGGAAGATGTTAAAAAACATTATTACTCTATTGAACGTGGAGTTGTTAAAGCCGTTGATGGTGTTAGTTTAACCATTAATAAAGAAGAAATCTACGGAATTGTTGGTTTAAGTGGTTCTGGTAAAACCACCACTACTAGAATGTTAATGGGTTTAACTGAACCAAGCAGTGGTGAAATCAAAATCAAACTTGGTGATGAATGGATTGACATGACAAAAGTAGGTCCTCTTAACCGTGGACGTATCATGCCTTATATTGGTTTATTGCATCAGGAATATTCATTATATCCTCACAGAACAATTTTAGGTAACTTGACTGATGCTATTAGTTTAGATTTGCCTGCTGAGTTCGGTAAGATTAAAGCTATTCATGCATTGACTACAGTTGGCTTTACAGATGATGTTGCTGTAAATATTTTAGACAAATATCCTGACCAACTAAGTGTGGGTGAAAGACATAGGGTTGCTCTTGCACAAGTTTTAATTAAAGAACCTAAACTCATTGTTTTAGATGAACCAACAGGCACTATGGATCCTGTTACAAGAGTCATTGTCACAGATTCTATCTTAAAAGCACGTACTGAATTAGAACAAACATTCATCATCATTTCTCACGATATGGATTTTGTTTTAGATGTTTGTGATAGGGCTTCTTTAATGAGGGGTGGAAAGCTTCTTGATGAAGGAACTCCTGAAGAAATCGTTGAACAATTAACTCCTGATGAAAAAGAGGATATGCTTAAAGATAAATAATCTTCTTATTCATTTAATCTTTTTTTTATTACTTTCCAATTTGGACAATTTTTGTCCATTAATTTTTTAAAATTTTGGCCATGATTGAATTCTATCAGGTGGCATAATTCATGTATCATTACATATTCTAAACATTCAGGGTCTTTTTTTGCAAGATTTAAACTTAATGTAATTCCACCATCTTGTTTACAGTTTCCCCAGTTTTTCATTTTGCGAACACCAACATCTTTAGGTTTTCTTCCAACAATTTTTGTGCATTTAGTTAACACATTCGGAATAGCTGATTTCAGCTCTTTTCGATAAAATTCATCTAAGATATTTTTCCTTTTCTCAATAGTGCTTTTTTTTGAAATTGGAAGGTAAAGAATTGATTTTTCTCTGTCAATTAATACTTGTTTAACAGCAGAGTTTGAAATTAACTGCAAGTTAAATTCCTCGCCCCAAACATAATGTTTTTCACCATTATCGTATTTTAAGGGAGGTTCAATATCATTTTCAAGAATGTACTTTTGCTTTTTCAAAATCCATTCCTTTTTCGAATTAATAAACTTAACTATTTCTTCATCTGGGATAGATAATGGTGCAGATACTTTAACTTCTCCATTTGGAGGTAAAATACGTATGTACATGTGTTTTATATTCTTTTTTTTAACAGTGATGGGAATATTTTCGATTTTCATTTAATTAAAAAATAAGATCAATAATATATTTAAACCTTGTTGTGATGTAGAATCAAATTTGAAGTCTGCTGGATAAAATGCAGTTGACTAAAAATCAACCATAAAGTATTTATATTAGGATAATTAACAATATAACATTTAATATTTTATAAATATTAAGTATTACTTTTTTATTAATTATTTACATAAAATGTAATACTTTTTACATTAAATTATATGGAGTAATTTAGTATGGATAAAAAGAAATTGGCAATTATTGCAGTTGTTATAATAATTGCAGTTATTGGTGTAGCAACGTTATTTAACGGACCATCCACTACAAGAAATCCTGATGAATTAGTTGTTGCTGCTACTGGACATGGTGGAGAACTTGAAAGCGGGTTTGATCCTATGTATGGTTGGGCTTATAATGGTGAGCCTTTAATTCAAAGTTCTTTATTTAAATTTGATAACAATAGAAGTATAGTAAATGATTTGGGAACTGGATACACAACAGAAGATAGTAAAACATGGGTAGCTACAATAAGGGATGATGCTAAGTTTAGTGATGGTAAAAAAGTTACTGCTGAAGATGTAGCATTCAGTTTTAACACAGCCGCTAAATCAGAAGGATATTTATTTTATGATGAATTTGAAAAAGCTGAAGCTATGAATGATACTGCGGTTAAAGTAACATTAAAACAACCAAAAGCAGAGTTTTTATTTACTCTTGCAAGGCAACCTATTGTTCCTCATTATTACTATGATAATACTACATACGGTACAAAACCAATTGGTTCTGGTCCGTATAAATTAGTTCAATGGGATAAAGGTCAACAAGCTATTTTTGAACTAAATGAACATTATTATGGTAAAAAACCAGCATTTAAGAAATTAACAATATTATACTATGAAAATGATGCTGCATTTGCAGCTGCAAAAAGAGGGGAAGTGGATATAGCTGCAGTACCTACAATTTATGGTAATCAATCTGTTGATGGGATGGAACTAAAAGGTTTACCTTCATATGATTCTAGATATATAACCCTGCCATTTAATAATGATAGTGGTGAAAAAACAGATGAAGGATTTGCAAAGGGAAATAATGTCACGTCTGATATTGCCATTAGAAAAGCAATGTATACAGGTTTAAATAGACAAAAATTAGTTGATGAAGTGTTTTCAGGTTATGGAGATCCTGATTTTACAGGTGTAGATAAATTGCCTTGGTTTAATGAAGAAGCTAAATTGCCTGATTCTAATCCTGAAAAAGCAAAAGAAATATTAAAAGATGGGGGGTGGATAGATACTGATAATGATGGAATTGTTGAGAAAAATGGGACAAAAGCTTCTTTTACTTTATTATATGGTGCTTCTAATCCTGATTCACAACAATTAGCTATTGGATTCGCTGATCAGATGAAAGAAATAGGAATTGAAGTAATTCCTGAAGGTAAAAGTGGTGATGCAATGATGCCATTAAAATTCTCTAATGCAGCAATTAATGGATATGGAACTAATGATATAGATCCAGTACATAAAGCATATCTTAGTAGTGTAGCAGGACAATCATATGCTAATCCTAACTTTTATAAAAATCCAACTGTTGATAAATATTTAAACCAATCAAATTGTGCAACTTCCCTTGATGAAACATATAACTTTATTAAATTAGCAGCATGGGATGGAACTACTGGCTTTGGTCCTAAAGGTGATTGTGTAAATATATATATTTATGATCAAGAATATCTTCTTTTTGTAGATAAAAGTTTGGACATTGGAACTCCTTTAATCCAACCTCATGGATGTGGAGATATATATGGAAATATATACGATTGGAAACGGGTTTAATTAATTAAATAAAAATTTAATTAAATCTTTTTTTTCTTTTTTTTTAAAATATTTGTACTATTTTCATAAATTTCAGAGTTTTCTTATGTTTTCTATTATGGTGGATGTATGAATCATCAAAAATTATTCAAATATTTATCTTATAAACTAATAAGATTAATAATATTATTAATTGCTGTTGCGTTAATAAGCTTTATTTTAGTAGATATGTCTCCTATAGATCCGGTTAAATCATATATTGGAGAAATAAGTGCTAGTCCTGAACATATTGTTAAGCTTGAGGCTTATTGGGGGGTGAATGAACCCATAACTATAAAAATGTTTAATTGGTTAGGAAATTTAGCAAAAGGGGATTTTGGAACTTCATTGATATTTAGAATGCCAGTATTAAATGTTATTTCTGAAAAATTCACTGCATCACTAGCTTTAATGATTACTTCCTGGTCTATTTCTGGAATTTTAGGTTTTGGATTAGGTGTTGTTGCTGCAATGTATAGAGGTAAATGGGTTGATAAGATTATTAAAACATATTGTTATGTTCTAATATCTGCTCCAACATTTTGGATTGCTCTACTTTTACTAATGATTTTTGCAGTTCAATTAGGGTGGTTTCCTACTGGTTTAGGTGTGCCTGTTGGTGAATTATCAGAAAATGTTTCATTCTTTGATTGGGTTTATCGGTTAATTTTACCTGCAATTACATTAAGTGTTATAGGAATTGCTCAAATAGCCATGTTTACGAGGGATAAATTAATAAATGTCATGTCATCTGATTTTATTTTATTCGCAAAAGCTAGAGGGGAATCCGGTTGGAATTTAATAAGAAGGCACGGTATTAAAAATATTTTACTGCCTGCAATAACCCTACAGTTTTTATCTTTCAATGAACTCTTTGGTGGAACTGTATTAGTAGAACAAGTATTTTCTTATCCTGGTATTGGTAGAGCTACAGTAGCTGCAGGTTTAAGATCGGATGTTCCATTATTATTAGGTATTGTTTTATTTAGTACAATTTTTGTCTTTTTTGGCAACATGATTGCAGACATAATATACAATTTTGTAGATCCTAGGATAAAAGAAGGGGAATTTAATGAAAAATGAAAAGCTAAATTTATCTTTTAAATTAAACTTAAGAACAAAAACTATTTTAATCATTCTTTTAACAGTTTTAGCTTTAGTTATTATAATTATTAATAGTCTTTTCATTGATGCAAGTTCAATTTCGACTAAATTTACTTTAAGAAATTTACCTCCTTCTTTTGAACACCTTTTTGGTACTGATTGGATGGGTAGGGACATGTTAACAAGAACTTTAAAAGGTTTGGGTCTTAGTATTCAAGTTGGTGCTTTTTCTTCAATAATCAGTACTTTGTTGGGGGTCATAATTGGATTTTTATCTAGTTTCAATAAATATTTAGATAGCTTTGTTAATTGGTTAATTGATTTATTTTCATCTATCCCACATATACTTCTCATTATTCTAATTTCAATTTCATTAGGAGGTGGGGCTTTTGGAGTAATTGTTGGAGTTGGTGTTACTCATTGGACAGCACTTGCAAGAGTTTTAAGAGCAGAATTAAAACAAATTAAAACATCTGAATATATAAATATTTCTAAACATTTTGGAAAGTCCAATTTTTGGATTGCTAAAAATCATTTCTTACCTTTAGTGCTTACTCAAATTGTTTTAGGTACAATATTGATATTTCCACATGCAATAATGCATGAAGCCGGCGTGACCTTTTTAGGTTTTGGAATATCTCCTCATGAACCTGCTATAGGCATTATATTGTCTGAATCAATGAAATATTTGGCTATTGGAGCTTGGTGGTTAGCATTTTTCCCAGGAATATCATTATTAATCATTGTTTTAACATTTGATATAATCGGTGAAAATATACAAAAAATGATTGATCCAACACATGCAAATGAATAAAGGTTAAACCATGTCAGAAAGTTTATTAAATGTAAGTAATATTTCTATTTCTTTTACTCAATATGTCCAAGGTCTTAATCAACGAAATTTAAAGGTTATTTCTGATTTATCTATTGATATTTCTAAAGGCGAAATTGTTGCTGTTTTAGGTTCAAGCGGTTCAGGTAAAAGTTTACTAGCACATGGGGTTCTTGGTATTTTACCTAGAAATGCAAATCTTGAAGGAAAAATGAAATACAAAGGCAAAATTCTAAATAAAGAATTAAAAGAAAAGTTAAGGGGGGATGAAATTACTTTAATTCCTCAGTCAGTTAACTTTTTAGACCCATTAATGAAAGTTGCAGATCAGTCAATAGGTCAATATAAAGATAATGAAGATAAGAAAATTAAAAAACAAAAGCAAAGAAAAGTTTTTGAAAAATATGGATTAGGTGAAGAAGTGGACAATATGTATCCTTTCCAATTATCTGGGGGAATGGCAAGAAGGGTTCTCGTATCAACGGCATTACTTTCAAACCCAGAATTAGTCATAGCAGATGAACCTACTCCAGGTTTAGATGAAAAAGCAGTACAAGAAACATTAGACTATTTAAAAGAAATGGCTGATGATGGAGTAGGAATATTATTAATAACTCATGATATTAGTGCTGCTTTAAAAATTGCTGATAAAATAGCTGTTTTTTATGCAGGGTATGTAATTGAAATAGCTAATGTTTCAGACTTTACAGGTAGAGGTGAAAAACTAAATCATCCATATACTCGTGCTTTATACAGAGCTTTACCCGAAAATGAATTTAAATTAACTGAAGGTCATCAACCTTTACAAGGTGATGAAATTGAATGTTGTCCTTATCTTAAGCGCTGTGAATATTCAATTGAAAAATGCCATAAATCAATTCCAGAATTAAAAGACTTTAATGATAGGAAAGTTAGATGCTTTAAATGTGGGGAACTTGATGAAGATTAATGAGGTTATTTCATGGAGATTAAAGGAGAAAATATTAGTTTTAGATACAATATTGATTCAGATTGGATTTTAAAGGATGTTAATATTTTTCTTAAAACTAACCAAATTATAGGTTTAATGGGCAGTAGTGGAAGTGGAAAATCTACATTGTGTAAAATTTTAACTGGCTATATTAACAACTATGAAGGAGATGTTTATTTGGATGGAGAAAAAGTTAATAATAACGGGTTTAATCCCATCCAATTAGTTTTTCAACATCCTGAAAAAACTATAAATCCTAAATGGAAGATGAATAAAGCTTTAAATGAATCTTGGAATCCTCCAAAAGAATTATTAGACAAATTTGGTATTCAACAAAGTTGGTTGAATCGTTGGCCTAATGAACTTTCTGGTGGGGAACTTCAAAGATTTGCAGTTATTCGTGCCCTTAGTCCTAAAACAAAATTTTTAATTGCTGATGAAATGACTACTATGTTGGATGCAGTTACTCAAGTTCAAATTTGGCAAAATGTGATTAATATTGCTAAAGAAAGAAAAATAGGCGTTTTAGTAGTTAGTCATGATAAAAAATTATTAAATCGTCTTTGTGATGAAACAATTCATTTAAATGATATTAATAATGTAATATTGTAGAAACCATCTGTAATATTTGGTTTGCTCTGTAAAATGTTATATAATACCTCTTTAAGTTTTGTTTCTTTATTTTGAAGTGTTGTGCTTCTACTATAGTTTCCTCTACTGTATTATTTTATATATTATGGTTTTCATGTTCATTCTTTGTGCATATATGTCGTGTCAGAATATTGCAACAATATTTGGTCTGTAATGCTCTATTTTCTCATATTTTTTAATCGTATCTTGTCGAATAGTCTCAATTCTTGATTTATACATTTTTTCATGAATTTTGAATCATAAGCTTTATTTGCTAATATATAATTGGGGAAGTATGGTTTTAATTGTCTTATTGATGGCATTGCTAATTGTGTGTTGTATTTTGAATCTCGATTTGCCGAGCAATTTAAGATTATTCTTGTGTCGATATCAATTGCAATATGGTTTTTAATGTAGTTTTTTCTGCATCTTCCCTTATTTTGCGTAATAATGGTCTGGTCTGTCAATTGTATGTCCTGTTTCATCTATTACTGTTAATTCACAATTTATTGTATGTTAAACTGTCAAATACTTAGTTGGTAGAATTTTTTTCAATTTATTTTGGATCTTTTTATTTCATGTTTTTGAAAGAGCATCCTTCATAAAAAAGATTATATATTCAGAGCTCAAATAATTTATATTAATATTTTAATTATTTAATGAGAAACGAAAATTATTTTGGAGGATTATTATGACTTGGGAAGATGCACCATCTCACATTTGTAGAGGAGGAGATGTAAGGGGACTTGCTTTTTGTTGTCCGCCAGTTAAGCCATGTCCAATTTTAAATGCGTTGCAGGAAGTTAATTTAACTCCGCAGGAGTATGTTGATATTAAAATTCAATTTGGAAAAGAAACTAGATTAGGTGAAGGTGCAGGAACTTGTTTTGGATCACTTGTTTGGTGTTGTAAACCATCTAAACCTTGTCCATTAAGGGACATGACTTTAAGGAATATGGGAATGTCTCATGATGAGTATCTGGACTTGAAAAAAGAATTGTCTGAAAGATTAATTGGTGTTCAAAAACCCAATCCAGATGAAAGAGCTGAAGTTTTAGCTGAAACATTTAATGTGTCTAAACTTGAAGCGATGAATGTTTTAACTGACTGTAATAATGATTTAAGAGCTGCTGTAAAAGTATTGCATGCGAAATCTCTTGAGGATGTTGCTGATTGAAATGGATTGGACTGCTCTTTATTTAAAAACTGATGCCTTAAATGTTTTTATTTTAGGGACTGGTGAAGTTGCAACAAGGAGGGCAAATAAATTTTTAGACCATGGGGCTAATGTTAAATTAGCTGGAAACAATTTAGCTGATGATTTGGAAAGTAAGGGAGCTATTTTATGTTCAACTGATGAAGTTGATGAATTGGTTCAATGGGCAGATTTAGTTGTTGTTGCAAGTGGGGATAAAGAGTTATCTAATTATGTTTCAAAAATTTCACAGGATAAATTAATTAATCGTGCTGATTATCCATATGGCGGAAATATTATTGTTCCTACAAGCTTCAGTATTGGTAATGTTGAAATATCTATTTTTACTAATGGAAAAAGTCCATTAATGGCTCGTCAATTGCGGAAAAAGATTCAGTCAATTATTAGTGAAGAGGATCTTTTAGAGATTGAACTTCAAGATTATGTTCGATTAAAATTAAAGGATGTAGTTGAAAATCAAAAAGAGAGAAGAAAATATATTTACCGGATTTTTGAAGATGATGAGGTAAATGATTTTATTAAAAATCGCCAAATTGATGAGGCAAAGGATTATATTGATAATTTAATAAGGGGATTATATTGATACTTAATTTGAGAGTTGACCATAAAATTGCAGATATTCAATCAATGGAAAATATTGCAAAAGATATTGACGAGTTATTTTGGCAATTACAAGAAAAATATTTAATTAGCGAGTATATTGAAATTTCTACATGTAACAGGAAGGAATATTATATTAATAGTGATTTCATACCTGAAGATGAAAAATTATTGTCTCATAAAAATCAGAATATTATAATTGATTATGGCCAATCTGCTGTAATGCATTTGCTTAGAATGACTTCTGGTTTGGAATCAATGATTGTTGGTGAAGACCAAATTTTAGGCCAAGTTAAAGATGCAAAGCACAAAGCTTGTAAAAATCACCATTGTGGAAAGTCTCTTGATGCCATTTTTACAAAAGCCATTCATGTGGGGCAAGTTGTTAGGAATAAAACCAATATTAATAAAGGCGCTGTTTCAATAGGTTCTGCTGCAATCAATTTGGCTGAAAAGCATATTGGCAACTTGGATGACAAGTCTGTTCTGGTTATTGGCGCAGGTAAAATGGGTAAATTAGTTGCAAAGGCATTGGCAGAAAAAAATTTACAGGCTATTTTTGTTGCTAACCGTACATTTTATGTTGCAGTCAATCTGGCAAGGGATTTGGGTGGACAAGCTATTCTTTTCACCGATTTAGAAAAGTATTTAGCTAGTGCGGATTTGGTAATTAGTGCCACTAGTGCTCCACACCCAATTATCACTAAAAAACGTCTTTTAGACATTGATATGGATTATGAGAATTTGATGATTGTGGATATTGCAAATCCGAGGGATATTTCTGAGGATGTTTGTGAATTAGGTGTTAAATTGTTCAATATTGATGATTTACGTGAAATTGCCGATGAAAATACTCAACTCAGAATTAATGAATTTGGAGAAGCTGAAAACATCATCAATGATGAGTTCATTTTACTTCAAGAATCGTTTAAAATGATGGAAGTTGATGAAATGCTTGGTACTTTAAGAGCATCTATGGAAGATATAAGACAACGTGAAACTCAAAAAGCATCTGCGAAGTTGGTCGATATAGAGGGTAGTGTCAAAATACTTGATAATTTAACAAATTCTATAGTCAATAAAATATTTTTTGATATTTCTAAAAATATTAAACAAGCTGCAAAAGATGATAATCAAGATATTTTGGATGTGGCACAATATATTTTTAAGAATGATTGAACTTTCATTCAAACATTCCTTTAACATCATTATTTTTAATTTTAGAAGAATTCAAAGCATAATTTATATTTTCAATGGTGATTGTTTCCGAATCATTTGAGATGGCATTGTGCATTGCTGTTTTTAATATTCTTTCTTTTATATCTCTGCCAGATAATCCTTTGGTAAGTTTGACAATTTTATCTAAATCTAAATCATGTTTTAATGGCATTGTTTTAAGGTTATTTTCTATAATGCTTAGTCTTTCGTTGTCTTCTGGAAGTTTGAATTCAATTTCTTCTTCAAATCTACTGCGCACTGCTAAATCTAAGCTATTCTGATTATTTGTGGCGCCGATAGTTATAACTGCTTTATTTTCCTCAATTCCATCCATTTCTGTTAAAAGAGAGTTGACAATTTCACTAACGTCTCCTCTCAAAGCTTGAAATGATCTATGAAGTGCAATAGCATCAATTTCATCAATAAATATTATTGCAGGTGCATTTTCCGATGCCTTTTTAAATAATTCTTGGATTTTTGATGCTGCATCTCCAACATGTTCGCCGATTAATGAAGTAGCTTTAACTAAATATAGCGGAATGTCAAGCTCATTGGCAAGTGCTTTGACAAGCATTGTTTTGCCGGTACCTGGAAGTCCGTAAAATAAAATATTTTTTGGAGCCCAAGGTCCAAAACTTTCAGGATTTTCCAAATATTTTGTTATAACTTTAACTTTTGATTTCGCATTGTCCTGACCAACAATATCATCAAGTGCGATATTCGAGTTAACTTTATTGTCAGTAGTCTTTTCTATTTCATCAGTAATGATTTTAATTTTAGTTTTTTCTGAAATTATGGAATTGTCAGGTTTTGCACTTATAATTTCAAAACCGTAATCAGGAATTATTTTTTGATCAAATAAAAAAGCGTTTTCTTTAACAACTAAACCCAGCCATTGCTCTCGAGCATATTCTTCAAATAGGCCGGTGTTTGTAATTTCTATATTTTCATCCATTAATGTAAAATCAAAGGGATATCCTACAGGTTTAATAACAACTAATTCTGCACAATCTTTATTTTCATTTTCTATTTTCGATGTTTTTTGGTTATTTGTTTTAATTTCTAGTTGTTTACTGTCACTTTTCAAATAATCACCTCCAAGTTTTTTATATATAATCAAAGATTAGCTTTAATTATTTAAATAGTTGTTGTAATATATTAATTTAATGAGTTTTAGAACAAAAAGAGTATTGGTTATAACTCAATTTTACATGTTATTTGAGTTTTTCTTACTTAAATATGTATTTTTATTAATTGGAGGGCTAAATGATATTTATTCATTGGCAATGACAATTTTAATTGGATTGAATCATTTCATGCCTATGTTATTTGAAACTAGAAAATCAAGAAAAATAACTAGGTTTCTAACAACATTAGATGGAATTTGGATGTGGGTGTCTTTAATGTTTTTTATGGATATTTTGATAATTTATTTCATTGGAAGTTTTATAACGTTGTCTGTAAGTTTAATTATAAGTTTATTGTCTATTGTACCTATCTTAGGGGTTTATACTTATTGGAAAGCTCATAATTTGGTCATCCATGAAAAAACTATAAAATTAGATAATTTGAAAAGAGACATTGACATTGTACATTTGTCAGATGTAGTTTCACTGATAAATCCGTTCCAAAAATGGATAAATCATGGATTAATCCCAATAAGGTGAATATTCTCAATTATCATGTTCCTTATTATTGGAAGGAATTTTCTTCATTAGGATTTGATATTCAATTATCTGGTCATACTCATGGAGGGCAATTCTATCCTGTAGTTTGGTTTGGAAATTTAATGTTTAAATATACTAAGGGATTATTTGAAAATAGATTGGGCAAATATCTCCATGTGACTACTGGGGTAGGTTCTATGGATGCTCCAATGAGGTGGGAAACTGAATCCGAAATTGTTGTTTTACATTTAAAAAAGGTATAGTATCTGGCACATGTTAATGGATGTTACTTAATTGTTATTGTGTTTATTTATATTGTATATAACTTTAAATATTGTTTAATTTAAACATTATTTATTGGTGTTATTATGGATGACGAAATATTAAAATTAGTTGCTTTTATAAGAATTTCATCATACAGAACTAAAGCATTAAAAGAATTAATGGATGAAAATAAAACTCCCACTCAAATAGCAAAAGATTCTGGCATTCGAATAACACATATTTCTAATATTTTAAGAGATTTAAAAGATAGGGATATTGCAGAATGCATAAACGAGGAAAAGCGTAGAAATAGAATATATAGATTAACTAGTAAAGGTCAAATAATTGCTAGTTATTTTAAAGAGGATTAAACCTCTATCACATATTTTTTTTAGTTAAAATATATTAAATACAATCATACAAATATTAATTTATGAGTTTTGAAGATAATCATAATCATTTCTGTATTTACTGTGGAGCTAGATTAGTTCCAAATCAACATTTTTGTTCCCAATGCGGTAAAAAAGTTTATCAATACTATAAACCCCATGCTGTTAAAGCTCTTTCTAAATACAAATCCAGAATTGATGAAATTGAAAATGATTATAATTCAAAACAATCTAAAGCCAGCGAATTAGTTGAAAAATTATTTGATCCTACACATATGTCTTATTCTAAATTCACATCTTCCATTACCAAATCTAATCAACTTTTTACAAATCAAGTAATCATTGCCCATAGAATGATGGAATTGGATGAAAACAGTTTTGTTGATGGTGAAATTGAAAATAAAATAAAAACATTAAATGCTTTTGTTGATAAAATGGAAGATTTAATAAATGAACTTGTAATTCAATTAAGTTCCAATAAAAAAGATAATGAGGATATAAATAATTTATTTAATGAAATGGATGATTTAATTGATTCTGTAAAGGATTATTAAATCATATTTTCGTACAATTTTTTCATTTTTAAAGCATCAAGGTCTCTTTCAGGGGTTTCACAAATAATATTTGCTCTCCAACCATTATCAATTAAATTAGAAAGTAAATCTTCGATATTCGGACCATATTCATCACTTTCAGCTAATGTGTGATGTTTCACTTCCCCTCCATGACCATATTCAATTGTTGTGAAGTGGCAATGCAATATGTCAATATCCAAGTTGTCTTCAATTGTTGAGAAAATGCAATTGTAATCTTCTTTTTTATTTAAAAATCCACGACCACGTGCATGAACATGTGCAAAATCAATTGTTGGTTCAAAATTGTCAAATGTTGCACATAATTCAACCACTTCTGAAACATTTCCAAGCTGTGTACGCTTGCCTGTAGTTTCGGGAGCGAATGTAAATTCTTTAATGCCTTCGCTTTCAAGTTCTTCGAATAATCTATTAACAGTATTTTTGGATATTTCCATAGCTTTTTGAGGTTTTCTATTCAAATAAGCTCCTGGGTGAAATACTAAACGATATGCGCCCATCCATTCTCCCACACGGGCAGCTGCGATTAAATGCCCAATACTTTTTTCAAGTTTCGATTCTTCTTTTGCACATAAATTAATGTAATATGGTGCGTGCATGGAAACTAAAATATCATGTTTTTTAGATTCTTTTTTAAGAGTATTTGCAGAGTCTTCACCAATCCTAACGCCGTATGGTGATTGGTATTCATAAGAATCTAGGCCTTCTTCTTGAATGTAGCTTGGAGCTTTATATCCTGCTCCTTTATAATTTATAGGACTTCCCGCAGGTCCAAAAAGCACTTCATGTTTCATTTAAATCGATTAAAAAATAATAAAAAAGAGGAGAATTAGAAGATTCCCATAGTTTTGTTAGTTTTATCAATTGATTTTTCGTTATTGCTTTCAATTTCTAAAAGTGCACGAATTGCATCAATATTTTCAGGTATTACATCGGATTCTTGATGTACTGCTTGCATGTAGAACAATTCGTTATCCACTACATTAACAGATTCTCTCCAAACCGGAATTTCATATAAATCGTTTCTATTTCTTCCGAATTCTTTAGCGTATTCCATTAACTCAGCGGTTGAGCCTAAACCTTCTTCAGCAGATACAACTATTACTCTAGAACGTTTTTCTAATGCTTCAACAACATCTTCAGTTTCAACATCATTGTTAATTTCAACCATAATGTTGTGCTGGTGCATTAAAGTAGTTGGCACGAGTAATGCCATAGTTGTTACATCAATACCTTTCATGACGGTTTTTACATCAGGGCCGTGGTGTGAAGGCACTTTCGGTGGATTTGGAACAATTGAATTGATAGGTCCTTTTTTGATTTCAGAAGGATCCGATCCTCTTCTCACCATTACTGCTCTTACTTTTTTGATATCTGCAATAGGATCAATTGTAGATAATGTACGAGTTAATCCTGTGGTGTTACATGAAACTACTCGGGTGTAATCTGCACCATAGGAATCATCATAATTAGAAATAGCATTAAATGAAAGGCCTGTTAGCTCATGGTCTTCTCCACCTTGATAAATCGCTTTAACACCTGCTTTTTTATACATTTCAAGGTTTTGCGGTCCAATACTTCCAGGGGTACAATCAACAACTACATCTGCTTCTTGAATCATATCTTCAACGGTACCGGCTATTTCAATTCCAGCATCTTTAAACAATTGTTCTCTTTCTGGAATTCCGATGTATAGTGGATATCCTTTTTCTTCAACAGCAGTTCTTGCTTCATAGTTTGGTCTAGTTTTACTTACACCAATTACTTTCATGTCGTCTTGAGCAGCTACAGCATCAGCCACTCTTTTACCGATGGTTCCATAACCATTAATTGCAACAGTTTTCATTTTCATCCCTTTTTCTTTTATAATATTAAATTTATTATATGGGTTATATTTTGTTATTTGACTTATTTAAAATTTGATATTTGACTTAATAGGATTAATTATTAAAGTTCAACAAATGATAGGAATTTGGTGTGTAGGTTATGTGGGGGTTATCTAAATTTAAAACTATTGTTAAATGTCGGAATTTTAAAAATTTTATTAATGGTCTGATAAGTTGGAGTGATTACTCACTCATCCTCCAGAACTGTCCGTATCTGTTTTCAAACAAGTCGGCTCAAGTATATTAGTTATCTGAAGCAGATAATATATGAATCTATCAATATAAACACTTCAAACAGCTTTGAACTTTATTTTCTAAATATGGTCCCAATACTCACGATTATACGGAGCAGTTACATACTTCAATGGTAATTTAGCAAAACCAGCTCATCCTAAGTAACTGAGAACCAGTTTCCGGATTAGTAAACAAATAATTAGGGACAATTCTAGACTTATCAGGTTTATCCTCTGTCAGATGCGACCTGAGTTTAGGTTCTCCCATTGCACCGACACGTCTAACATAAGACTCTCAAAAAAAGAAAATGAGTCCATATGACAAAATTTAAAAGATAATTGTTTGTCGCACAAAAAGAAAAAGTAAGTAGAGATTATTCTACTTTGAAACCTGCCTCTTCAACAGCATCGCTAATTTCTGAATCACTCACATCATCAGACATTGTAATTGTGGTAATGCCGGAATCTAAATCTGCTTTAGCATCTTCAATTCCATCAACATCTTTTAAAGATAATTCAACAGCATTTACACATGATGGGCAGTGCATGCCCACTACTTTAATTTCTTTTTCACTCATATGAAATTCACCTTATTATTTATAGTTAACATTTAAGTATTTGATTTATTTAAATGTTTAGTTGTGCCTAATTTTTTAACTTTATAATCTTTATATGATAATTCATAGTTGGTTAATGTAGATGAATAAATAATTACAATAACCGAACCAATGTTGTGAATTAATGCTCCTTCAATCGGATTTAACCATCCTAAAATAGCCAGTGCCATTGCAATAATGTTCAATGTTAGAGCAAAACCGATACTTAGATTAATGGTTTTTATTGTTTTGCGAGCAATTCCAATTAAATGGGGGATATCATCAATATTGTCATTAATCAGTGCAATATTTGCAGTTTCAATACTAACATCACTTCCGATTTTCCCCATGGCTATTCCAACATTTGCTTTTTTAAGTGATGGCGCATCATTAACTCCATCTCCAATCATAGCAACTTTATTTCCTTTTAATTGTTCCTGTTTAATATATTCTGTTTTGTCTTCAGGTAAACAGTTCACTTTTACATTTCTGAGTTTAACTTGATTTGCAATCTCTTTTGCAGTTGTTTCATTATCTCCTGTAAGTAATGTTGTTCTGACTTTCAATCTTTTAAGCTTTTTAATTGTTTGTTTTGAAGTTTCGCGAAGTGTATCTGCAAGAAGTACTTTTCCAATAATTTCTCTATCTTTGGCTACAAATATTTCTATTTCGCTGTTTTCTGGCTCTTTGTCATATTTTAATGGAATATTTTCGCTACTGAGAAGTTTTCTATTTCCTGCAGTTATTTTTGAGTTGTTGATTGTTCCGGTGACTCCCATTCCAATATGCATTTTAAAGTCATTAACTTCTGCTGATCCAGAACTATTGTACTGTTTAACAATAGCTCTTGCTAGTGGATGTTCTGATTTTGATTCAAGGGAAGTCAAAAGATACATCATTTCATTGGGATTATCGGATATGATATCTATAACTTCAGGAGTGCCATGTGTTAAAGTTCCGGTTTTGTCAAATATTAACTCATCTACACAGGATAATTCTTCTATTGATTGACCATCTTTTACTAAAATGCCGTATTTTGTTAAATTTCCAATAGAAGCCATAATGGCAGTCGGTGTTGCAAGAACTAATGCACATGGACAGAATACTACTAATATTGTCACTGATCTGATTATTTCAAATGTGGATAAATAAGTCAAGATCGCTGCTGAAAAAGCTATTACAACAATCATCGTTGCCCATTTGTCTGCTTGTCTTACGATTTTTGAATTCTCGGGAGAGGATGATTCAACTAATTTAATTAATTTTTGAAGTGAACTATCTTCACTTACTTTAGTGGTTTTCATTGTAAATGATCCATAAAGGTTGATACATCCACTGTAAACTTCATCATTTGCTTTTTTATCAACAGGCAATGATTCTCCTGTTAATGTTGATTGATCGATTGATGTTTCACCACTTATGATGATTCCATCAGTTGGGATACTTTCTCCTGGAAGCACTTTAAGAATATCTCCAATTTCTACTTCTTTTACATCAATTTTTTCTTCAATTCCATTTCTAATTCTTGTTGCAACTTGAGGAGTCATTTTTACAAGTTTTTTAATTCTTCCTTGTGCTTTTGATACTGTATACTCTTCTAAAAATTCTCCAATAGTCATAATTGTCGCAATTTCTCCTGCTGCAAATATTTCACCAATTATTATTGATGCAATAATGGCTATATTCACAAGCAAATCTGCTTTTATGTCAAATTCAGCGATTAATCCTTCAATGCAGTCTTTAAATAGGGGTATTCCACATAATATAACTGCAATCCATGAAATATAATCGAGAGATAGTATGAAACTTGCAATTACACTAATTGTGGATATTATTATGATTAATATCTCTTTTTTTTATCTTCTGTAAGGTTCATATTAAACAGCTCCATTAGTATAGGTATACCCCGTAGGGTATATATTTATTTTAAAAAAAATTAAATTCGGGAGTAGTATTCTAAAATTGAAGAAATATCTCCAATGGCTTCATCTGAATCTTTATCTTCAATAGCTTGTTTAACACAATTTTCAAGGTGTCCTTCAACAATGATGTATCCTACTTTATGTAATGCTGATTTTGATGCATTTATTTGCATTAAAATTTGTTCACATGGAATATCTTCTTCAATCATACGATCAATAGCATTTAACTGGCCAATGATTTTTTTAATTCTTCTATGTAAATTGTCAATATCCATACATTGTTTCAAAATATCACATCCTATACTTATTGGGGTATAAGATTTTTTTAGTATATAAATATTTTGTTCGCCTAAAGTTTGCATTATGATTTTTCCATTTTCTTTAATTTTAATGTTCTTAATTTGATTTATGGATGAAATGATTAATAGAAATAGTATAAAATTAAATTTAGAGGATATTCGTCTTTGGAAAAAATTATTTAAAAAAATTAAAAAGGAGGAAAATTTCAGCTTAAGCCTGATTTTCCATTTCCTCAAATTTAGCCGGGAAATATGTATCTACTACATATTCAAGACCATATTTTGAGAAAGATTGCTGTTCTGCTTTTTTACCAATTTTAAGCATCTTTTTGATTTCTGTTTGCCAGAAGTCACCTTTATACCTTGGGTCTTTAGCAAGCTCTTTGAGTCTCATAACATCAACATCTTTGAGTTTATCGGTTGGTAAGTCATAATTGATAATATCAGATGCAGTTACTCCAATGAATTTAGCATCAGGAGTTGCGAGGTCATGATTAACGTGAGCTAATTTTGCACTTCCAGAAATAATAACCTGTGCAATGTGGAATCCCCAAGGGTCTCCGTCGTTACAGATATATACAGGTAAACCTAACTCAGTATTTACTCTTTTAATAAATCTTCTTGTAGCACGGGCAGCTTGTCCTTTAAGCCCTACAATCAATGTATTAAATCTTTTATGAGCATTTTCTTGCACTAATCTGTGAAACATTCCCATGGTTTCCACGGCCAATACTTTATCTACATTACAATCTAAGAATTCTACTTGGTCAATTGTCGGTGATATTGTATAGCCGGATTTTCCAACATTTGCGGCATTAAGCTCTACTTCATCAAAGAGAGTTATGTCTCCATAAACAGATGCACCGTCTTCTTCTGGCATTAAACCTAAATCTTCACGGGTAGTACCGAGAGTTACTTCTAAGTCTTCTCCTACAATGTTGGATTCCTGTTGTGTTTTAAAACTTATTCCCCAACCTTCGGAAACATAATACATCTCCCTGATTGTTGCGGTTTTTTCTCTTGCTACTAAATCTTTACAGAAATTAGCTACATAAACCATTTGTCCTAATTTTCTGATTTGTTTTACATTACCAAGTGATCTTCTACCGTATCTGTCACCTAATACGTAATATCTTTTAGCATCATCATAAACAATATTTCCAGTACCTCTGGATGGAACTCTGAGATTAGGGACTTTATTCTTCTCAATTTCTTCAATAATTTCCTGACCTAACCCTTTTAATTTGTTATAGGTGTATTCTTTTCTTTTTTCCCTATGGGATTTTCCTTTTTCTTCAACTTCAGTCATTTAAATCACCTAATCTTCAAAACCATCTTCAACATCATCTTCTTGGAAGCCATCTAATGTGGATTCTCCTTCACTAACTACATGGCCTCTTTCATCAAGCTCTTCCATGATGATTGCATCAAGTTCTTCTTCTTCATCTTCTTCTTCAACTTTTTCACCAAACAACTCTGCAAGAGCTCTTTTGGTTACTTTTGCAAGTACTTCGTGGTATTCAGGCACTCCAGTTTCACCAAGTTTTGCGGCTTCTTCAATAATAACTGGCACGTATTCTTCAAATACTTTTGAACGTTTTTCTTTTTCTTTAGCGGCTCTTTTAGCTCTTAAGTGTTTTTGTAATTTACGAGCTAATTTCATAGTTGCCTGTCGGATTTCGTGAACGATTTCAGGTTCAGGTGATACGCTTTGTTTACCTGTTGAAAGGTAAGGTACTTGAGTTGAAATAATATTGACAAATAAGGTTAATGGAGTGTTATCCATATCTTTTAAACCGTAACGTTTCCAATCAATACTTTTAAGAGCTTCTGTAATGGCACAGCTTCCTGCATCAAAGGTTAATGGAACTCTGTTAGCGAATCTCATAATTTCAGATTTTCTTTTTTCATTAACCACTCTTCCAGCATCTCCACCATAAGCCAAACCCGCTTCAATAATAAATGAAACACCGCCTGCATATGTGACTGGTTTTCGGGTTATGGTTGTTACAAATTCAGGTTTAAGAATTTGCTTCATACCTTTTTCAATCTGTTCAGATCCGATTGGTATAAGTCCGTCTGTTGGAGGAGCCATGAATTTCATTTTCTTAAAGCAGTGAACAATGGCTTCTGCCTCTTGGAATGTCATTGCTTTCGGACGTTTGTTCATGTCAATTCTAGTTATCTCAGCAATTTCATCTACTCTTTTATTGGACATTCTTGACATTGAAGAAGTTAGCATGCTTTTATATCTTCTACTGTCTGTATTTTGAGCCATTTCCACTAAATCATCAGCACTTACGCCTTTAGGGTGAGGTAATACTTCTTTTGGTTGCACCGGCACAACATCCGCTGCTCTTTTAAAGATGTATTTGTGTCCAGAAGGATCTCTGAATGTGATTTTCGCATGAGGGTTACCAATCATGGTTCTTCGGATATATTCAAAAGCACCTTGTTCTGCAAGTGAGTATGAAACATCTTTAAATTGTAATTCGATACATACTCCAGTTGATTCTGCAGGGAAATCTTCTCTTTCCATTAAAATTCCACGGTTGTTTTTAACATCCATTTGGAATTTCATTTTCACTCCTTTAATTTCATCTCCATCTTTGTAACATGAAATTACATGAGCAGGTTTACCTGTTGTCATTTGGGATAAGAGTACACAACCACTACAACCTAAACCTTGCTGTCCTCTAGATTGTATGTTTCTGAATTTGGATCCTGCAAACATCATACAATACACTTGCATTACATAGTCTTCAGGAATTCCGGGTCCATTATCTTTATGTCTCAAAACATAATGTTCCTTATCAATGCGTTTTAATTCGATGTCAATATCGGGCAATATTTCAGATTCTTCACATGCATCAAAACTGTTTGTAATCAATTCGTGGAATACAATGGTTAATGAACGGATTTTACCAGTAAATCCCAGCATCTGTTTGTTTTTTCTAAAGAATTCAGATGGAGTCAATCTTTGAAAGTCTTCTTCCCAATCTAATCCTAATTGTTGTTGAGCCAAAATTTTTCCTCCTTATAAATTACATGTTTAAAGTTATTAGCTTACTATATTTAAATAAAGTGAGAGAGCATTTGAAAAGTAATATTTATTCATTGCCCTATCTAGATTGCTTAAATTTCTGGTAAAATAATAATTTAAAAACATGTGGAAAATATAGTATTTGTACTATGTTATCTATATATGTCGGTTAAAGTATATAAAATCTTTTAAGTATTGAAATAATTTTTATATAGATATGTTATTAAAATTGATGTGATGTTGTAATATTTATTTGATAAGAAACAATTAGCTTCTAATTTTTGTTAAATTATAAAAATGAGTTAGGAGAATAAAACTCCTAAAAATCTTTTTCATCAAAGTCAATGTTGTCTTTAAATTCAATTTTGTCATCTTCAATTCCAACAAGATCTTTGAACTCTTTCATTTTTAATGTTTCTTTTTTGTGCTCTAAAAATCCATAAACGGTTTTATGTCTAGAACCATTCAAAATCATTTCAACAGCTTCTTTTGCAACCATGATATTGTCCATTTCTCCAATAAGTGAAACGGTTTTACCCTGAATTGCCATATCGACCTCGGTCATTTCCATGATTATTTCACGTGTTTTTCCATCTTTTCCAATAATTCTACCTTTATGTCTTGCAAGGGCTTTTTTAGATTTGCCAATATACAATGGCAGACTAAGTACTTCTAAATATACCTCATCGCTAACAAGTTTAAGCGCCACTTCTGGATTAAATCCACGTCCTACTGCTTTAACGATATGGTTTGCATTCCAAACTCCTAATGGATCTTCTATATCCTCTTTTGGCGTAATATGAACTGTGCCTTCATCACTATCAATATCTAGGATGGTTCCAGTTGCTTTTTCAATGGATTTTTTAATATTGCCATTGCTTCCTATTAATGCCCCTATTCTGTTTTGTGGTATTTTTAAATAATCAGTTTCTGGCATATTTTTCACCTTTTTTAATTAGAATTAGTAATATTTATTGCATTTTAAATGTTTAAATCTTTTGTTAAAATAGTGTTCTCACCATATCTATTATGCTTTTTTCTATTTTTATAGTTAATTAATGCAAGAACTGTTATTGATTTTATGCTTTTTCATGATGCATCATTATTTGGAGTAATAGAAATTACAGCTTCTCACTTAAAGTCAATACTAACTGGATAGTGGACATATATTTATGGAAAAATTCAATAGTATAATTGAAAGACATTTGGAGCTTAATATTTCGTAGTAAAATATTTGCAATATTATATTAAATGCTTTTGAAAGTAATTTAAAAATTATTTTAAATCAAGAATAGACTCTTTCAAAAACTTGTGTGATAACTAATTTTTTCGATTAATCTATTCATTTAAATTTTTCAAAATAACTGATTATAGTTACTAACCAAACTTTTATTATAGATGACTGACAAATTATAAAATATGTCTGGAAAATCTAAAATTGATGTTTTTAATAAAATGACTAAAACCGCATTAGATGAGGAAATCAGCAATTATGTGGCTTATCATAGGTATTATCAAAGATTGATTGCTGTTAAAATTGTTAGTGAAGGCAATACAATAACTGATGCTGCGAATATTCTAGGAAAATCCTATCAAACAGTTCACAGATGGATTAAAACATGTGAATCTGAAGGATTGGAAGGTTTAAAACCTTCTTTTGGTGGTGGAAGGCCATCAAAATTAACTTATGATCAACTAATTGAATTAGACAAAATCATTGAAAAAACACCAAATATGTCAATGAAAGATGTACATCTTCTTGTTAATGAAAAATTTAATGTAGATTACAGTTTAAAACAAATAGGAAAAATTGTAAAGAAATTAGGATACAATTACAGCAAAGCATATCCTAAATTTTCAAAATCCCCTGAAGATGCTGAAGAACAGTTAAAAAAAACTTAGAAGAACATAACGTAACAACAAACGATATTATAGTCTTATTTGATGAAGCATCATTCCAAAATGAACCCTACACTCAAAAATCACTATATAAAAAAGGAACCAAACACACACAAACTGTAAATCCATACAAATTCAAAATCAACGCCATTGGATCACTAACAATAAATGGAAATTCGACCATCACAATCACAAATTCATCAACAGCACCAGAAATTACAATAGCACTTCTAGAATTAAGAATAGCAAATACAAACAACAAAAATACAGTAAAAATATTAAATAAAATAATATTCGATGTTAATCTAACTGATGAAGATATAGATAAAATATTAATGAAAAACAACAAAGATAATGAAGTTTTCGCAGAAAAAATTTTAAAAACATTAGAAAAATATAAGGACAATACCACCTCAACAATCGCTAGAATCATTGAAAAACACTGCAATAGAGAATCACTCAACAATGTGAAAAAAAGAAGAGAAATAAGACGAAAAATAACTTTAAATCTGTTACAAAAAGAAGACATAATAACAAAAATGCAAACCGAACAAAGAATATGTTTAATTCTAGATAATTATAGCGTCCACAAGTCTGCATTCATCAAAAAAATATGGAGACAAATAAAAAGAAAAATAAAACATTATTATCTTGAATCAAAAGAATTTCTGCGAGATTTAACAATAGAAACGTATAATGAATCGATTTCTGAAACAAAAGTTCATGACAAATGGCTCGAAACATTTATACCAAAAATTTGGTAATTAACTATAATTATCTTTAAATTATAAAAATAACTCCAAATATTAAGAAAAAGTTTTTAATAAAAAACTTGCAAATATTTAAATCAAACAAGTTTTTGAAAGTGCCCAAGAATAAAATCAAATTATAAATCATTAAATTCCCTCAAAATGAAATTTAACTCTAAAAAAAGAAAAATAAGAAAAAATTAAAAATCAGTACCAAATCGGACACTCCCGAGAGAGCAGTTGAAAAGTATTTTTCATTCTAAGTAAAACATCTTTCAGTAAGGGTTAACATATTCCCAAACTTCCTCAAAACTAGTTTCAACACCAATCTTCTTATATTCTCTTACAAGTGTTTTAATGTCTCTTTCAAGTAATTCTTTTGAAATTGGGTTATCTAACACTACTGATTGTGAAACATCAATGATTACAGGTTTTTCATCTAAATTTAAGATATTATAATTTGATAAATCACCATGTACTAGTTTTGCATCATTTACAAATCGTTTTAATTCAACAAGTAAAATATTCCAAAATTCGTCTGGATTTTGTGGGGGTTGGTTTTTAACAGGTTGGGCGGGATTGCCTTTTTTATCTCCAATAAATTCAATTAATAAAACATTATTTGCACAGGTTATTGGTTTTGGAACATTAACTCCTGCATTATATAATCTTGTTAAGTTTTTAAACTCTTTTGTAACCCAAGAATAGATGATTTTTCTTTTATTTTTAGTTTTGACATTAAATCTCGGATCGCATTTAAGATAATAATCCATTTTTTTAAAATCAGAGGTTGCAATTCTATAAATTTTAACTGCAACAAATTTTTCATCATCAGTTATGCCCGTAAGCACATTAGCTTCTTTACCCGTACTTATAGCACCATTTAAAATATCAATATGGCCTTGATTAGCTAATTTGTATAGTGTTTCTAATGTAATTTTATCAAAAATTTCATTTCCGGTTTTTCTCTCAGAATTATCCTTTCTTCTTTTTTCGGAATGAATTTTTTCATGTTTTGCATCTGCTTTAGCTATTTTTGAATCCATTAAAATCAAAAAAATAGGTGAAAAGACTACATTTTTAAGTAGCCTTTTCTTTCAAGCCAGTTGGACTCGGTTTTTGTGTATCTCCAGATAACATCTGCTTTTTCATCAGATTGGAAATCCCACGGTTTAACTAGAATAACATCTCCTTCACGAATCCAAATACGTTTCTTCATTTTTCCAGGAATTCTGGTCATTCTAATATTTCCATCAGAACAACGGACTTTTAATTTTCCGTGTCCCATGATTTGCTCAACTATTCCAGGTATTTCACCTTTTTTAGGAGTTCTTACTCTTCTATATTCTTGTTGTTGGTTATTATTCGGTTTTGACAAATACTCTCCTCCAATATTATAATAATGTACTTCTATCGATAAGATTAAGTTATTTATATTTATATTAATATACTATATATTAATTTATTGGATTTTACTATTTTAGTGGTTATTATGGGAACGGAATTTTTAAAAATTAAAGAATGTGATGAAGCTATTGACATTATTCAAAAATTATTTGATGAGAATTTAAAAGCAGAAAGTGAGGAAGTCTCTGTTGATGAAACTTATGGCAGGATATTATTTGAAGACGTTTATTCTAAAATGGATTTCCCTCCATTTGACAAAGCTTTGAAGGATGGTTTTGCAATCATTTCCAGTGACAGTTTTGGCGCATCTGAAGAATCACCAAATACTTTGGAAGTTATTGACTTTTTAGAAGCTGGGGCGACAACTGATAAGAAAGTCGAAAAAGGCAAATGTATTGAAATCAGCACTGGTGCTGCAATGCCTGAAGGTGCCGATGCAGTTGTTATGGTAGAATATGCGGAAAAAATGGATGGTAAAGTTAATTTATTGACCACTGCGACTCCTAGCCAAGAGGTTGCTAAAAAAGGATCTGATATTGGGGAATCTAAATTAATCCTTGAGAAAGGGGATTTCTTAAATCCGGGCAAAATCGGAGTTTTACTTTCACAAGGATTTGAAACAATTGAAGTTTATAAAAAACCTAGTGTGGGCATACTTTCATCTGGAAACGAAATTACTCTTCAAGGAGAGAGACTGGAATATGGTAAAATTTATGATGTAAATGGCGGAATGATTAAAAACGATGCAATTTCCTGCGGTTCCGATGCACATTTTTTAGGAGTTATGAGGGACAACTATGATGAAGTAAAAGAAAAGATAGTGGAGTCTCTAAAAGAAGTTGATATTTTGTTCTGTTCTGGAGGAACTTCTGCTGGTTTAGGTGATGTTTTAAAACATGTGCTTGATGAATTAGGTGAAGTTTACATTCATGGAATATCTGTTCAACCGGGAAAACCAACTATTGTAGGGGTTATTGACGGCAAAATTGTTATGGGGCTACCGGGCAATCCAGTTTCAGCATTGATGATCTTTAATGCATTTGTAGCTGAACCTTTAACAAAATTGGCTGGAATTGATAAGGACTTTGAATTAAATGTTGTTAAAGGTAAAATCACTAAAAGAATCCACTCACAAGTTGGAAGGATGCAATACCAATTAGTTAAAGTCGATGGAGATAATATACAACCAATATTTAAAGATTCGGGTGCAATATTTTCATTGTCCACAGCTGATGGGTATGTGAAAATTCCAAAACTGGTTGAACTTGTTGATGAAGGAGAAGAAGTAGAAGTTTATTTATTTAAATAACACTACAAAGTCGAAGTTAGTTAAAATTTAAATATCTTAACCACCTAAAATATAATATAGGTGAAACCATCATGACATATAAAATAACCGAAGATATTTACTACACTAACTTCATAAATTCTAAAGACTTCAGCAAGTCAAGTAAAGCAAACTATTACAAAACATTACGGAAATTTACACAGGCATTAAACACCACATTAGAAGATATAGTGAACAACTGTAAAAATCAACAATCAATAGTAACTGAAAAAATCATCAGTCACGGAACCGATGAAGAAGGGAATCAAATAATAGAAAAAAGAATAACCAAATTCGACATAAACAGTCCAAATTCCTTAATAAAAAAATACTTCGATGGCTACATTGATTTCTGCAGAAATAGAGGAAACACTACTAACACTATTGTTGCAGATTTGGATCATATCAAAACTTTTCTAAAATATTACTCAGTACAATATCCAAAAACAAATATGAAAAGAACTCCTTCAAAATGGAATTTGCTAGAAAAGGAAGATATTAAATTTGTAATGGAGGATTCATTCATTGTACATAAAACATTAATCAGCACATTAAAAGATAGCGGATTAAGATTAACAGACGCATTACAACTTGATATAGGTATGTTTATGCAAGGAACAATAGATTATCATAACTTTGTTGATGTGGATGAATTTATTGACAATGCACCTGAAGATATGATATGCATCCTGGAACTAACTCCACATAAAACAAAAAGATTTAATGTATCCTGTATAACCGGTATTGGACCTGAAACATGTAATTTAATCATTCAAAACTTACGTAAAATAAAAAATGAATACCTGCCATATATCAATAAGAAAAAAGGATTGGATTTAAAAATGTCTAAATCTGATTCATTATTTGGGAATAAAAGGAAATATTTCAAAGGCCCTATGCAAGTCCAATCTGTAGCTGATGTATTTACTAGGAAGAATAGGAAATTGAGAAAATGGCGTATTGCTAAAATTGATGAAGTTATTAAGAATGGTGAAATCTCCTCTGAAGATAGAGAAAAAGAAATAGAAAAAATCCCAAAATTCCATGCTCATGCTTTACGGAAATTTTTCCAAACAACAATTGCTAGAAACTGTGGAAATTTGCGGATATGTACTTTGATGGAAGGTCATACTTCACCTTTAAAAACTGATGATAGTTATATAAAGCTTGATGTTGCGGAAATAAAAGAAGCATATTTATCCGCAATTGAAGATTTAAGTCTTGAAAATACTGAAGTCAAAGTTTACACAAGTGAAATCCGTAAAGAAATGGAGGAAAAGATCACTACTTTAGAAAAAGAAGTTAAAGAAAAAGAAGCTCAAGCAGAGAACATGGAAGAAAGACTATCAAAAATTGAAAGTTTATTTAATGATGTTGACAAATTAAGTGATGATGATATCTTTAATTTATTTGCAAGAAAAAAATGAAAATTTTAATCAAAAAAATAACTAAAATTATGTCTTTGAAATATTCCCTATAGTGAATGTTCGTTTGTCTTCTTCAAGTTCTAATTCTAGTTTAATATCATCTGCAGGGAAATCAATATTTTTCATCAATTCTTTTGATGAATTTTCATCATTTGAAAATATTTTTTTAAGGAATTCTTGATGCTTTTTGGATTTTCCTTTTTTAATACTTACAATATATTCCGCATATCCTTCATCAGGTTCATAATCATCAAAAATTTTAAGAGAATCTTTAGGTAACTGATAAGATAAATAACGTATCTTTCTAACATGACCTTCTTCGCTAAATTTATCTAGCATTTCTTTAGGAATAAATGATTCAATTTTAAATTTAAAATGAATACATCCAATTTCAGTTAAAAAGTGATTTAACCATTTTTCAAAAATGACCTTGATTCCAGAAGCACTTTTTGTTTCCAAGATTAGTAATGCATCTTTCCTATTTTCAAATAATTGAAAATAGAAGTAATATGGCGTTAATACACTATCATTTAAAGTAATTTTCTTTTCAGTTAATTCATTCGTTGTTGCATCCACCACATTATGTTCTGTTCCAAAAGGACCATAATTTAATTGCCCGTAATAAACCTTATTTTCAGGGAGCATATTGAAATCAATATTCAAAAATTTATTTTTATAACTGAAGTAATGAACTTTATTGAGAAAATGGTCAAGAATACTAATGTATTATATTCTCCCTCATGATCATGTCCAAAAACTGTGTGTTCATTTAAATTATCTAATAAGTTAATATTTAATTGTATTGATATGATTATTAACAGTTTAGAAAATTTATTATTTATTTAAAGTTGATTGATTCTATTTTTTTTTGTTTATGAGTGTCCACCAAAAGTAATTTTTTTTTGATGCAAATTTTTCTTTGTTTTTGAATTGAAGTATTTTTAATCAGTTTCAAAAATTAATTTTAGATTTTTGGCGGACACCATATATTAATAGGTCATTTGAAAAGTACTATAATTTTATATATGTCTGAAAACATAAAAACTAACTAAATAAACATATAAACTAATATGATGATTTCTAATTTAATAATTATAAACTATAATCCAGATTAATATGAAAAATATGTGATGATCAAAATGGCTGCTAAAGTTGATGCAAATCCTATAATGATTAAGTGGGCAAGAGAGAATGCAGGATTTACATTAGATGAATTGCCAGATTATTTAAAAGATGCTGAAAAGTGGGAATCTGGTCAGGATAAACCTACATGGGCAGATTTAAGAAATATGGCGAGGAAATACAAAAGACCTTCTTTCTTTTATTTTCTTTCACAACCTCCGAAAGAAGATGAAGATTTAATTGAATTTAGATCAGATGCAAAAATTGAAGAATATAGTCCTGCATTAAGATTAGAGATAAGAAAAGCAAAATCTAGGCGTGATGCATATATTAAAATCCATGAGGATATGAATATGGAGATTCCAAATTTCAGCCAATATGTTTCTAATGAACAAAATTACATTAAATTAGGTCAGTATATTAGAAATTTATTAAATGTAAGTTTTGAAACTCAAAAAAAATGGATTTTTAATAGTAATGGGAATAGAGATAGTACTCATAATAGTTTTTTGAACCATTGGAAAGAAATATTTTTTAATATGGGAATTTTAGTCTTTGAAACTAAAGATATTCCTGAATCAGAAATTAGTGGTTGCTCTTTATATTATCATACTTGTCCAATAATTTTATTAAATGGTAAAAATTATCATAATCGGAGGATTTTTACATTAATGCATGAATTGGCTCATCTAATCAGAGGGGAAAGTGCTATTTGTGATGTTGATAAGTATAATATGAAGGAAATATTTTGCAATAAAGTAGCTGCGGAAATACTAATTCCTAAAGAAACATTAAAAAGTTTAGAATTATTTACTAAAAACAAGCACGTTTTAAAAGTTGCTAATCTTTCTAATTTTTATGGTGTTAGTAAACAAAGCATTGTTTATAAGTTATATGATAGTGAACTAATTAATAATGAATTAAAAAATGATTGGATTAATCAACTTGAAATAGATAATCAACAAAAAAGAAAAAATGATTTAGAGAAAAAAAAGAAAAACAAACCTCATATTCCGATACCTATACTAAAAAGAAAACAAGATGGCACTCCGTTCACTAAATTAATTTTAAATGCATATGAAAATAATGTTATTACTGCAACTCAAGCAATGAGGTATTTGGATACTTCATTAGATAATATTAATAAACTTGATTTGGATATTCATGGGTGATTTTCAATGGTGTATGTTATTGATACTAACTATTTAATTATTGCTCATGACCATTATTTTCCAGAAGTTTTTGATAGTTTTTGGGATAAAATTGATGAGTTAATTGAAGAGGGAGTTCTTGTTTCAATTAATGAAGTTAAAGAAGAATTAAAGGCTAAAAGAATTAGGGAACATTGGTTGGATATTGATTCAAGAGCTAATGGAATATTTTTCAAAGAATTAATTAATGGAGAACATGAATGTATTCAATTAATTGAAAAACTATCAATTTATAAAGAAGAATTTGGCAATGGTAGAACCCTTGAAAATGAATGGGGGAATTATGCAAGTACTGTTGCAGATCCATGGTTAATTGCATATGGGTGGAAACATGATGCAATTGTAATTACAAATGAATCTGTAGATAAAGATCATAATATTCCTCATGTTTGTGATGAATTAGGGGTAAAACATGTTACTTTAAAAGAATTTTTTGTAGAAAATAATATTCGGTTATAATCCATATTTTTTGTACACTTTTCTAATTTTATACAGTTTTTGTTGTGTGATTGTTTATAGAAATTTTGAAAAATACATGGTTTACTTTCAAATTTTTAATTAAAAAAACTAAACAATGTTTAAAATAAATAAATAAAAACCTTTAAATATTTAATTAGACTAATAATAAAACAACACCTACATATTTTGGATTAATGATCCATATATGAAAAAAATAGGATAGGGAGTAATATATAAAATATTATAAATATCTGAAAAAACAAAAAAGTATATTGTAACATTCGTGTTGTGAAGTGTGGTCGTTGGAGTGACCGCTCCTCGCACACTTACAAACACAGGTTACTAAAAAAACAGAACACCTACGAGGATGAAATGATTTTCGTAACCATTTATTATTTATGGTCAAAATACTATTTAAACTTAATTAAAATAGTCGCTAACGGAAAGCGAAGTTTACAATCCATAGCTGGGGCTATAAACAAATATCACTACTTTTTACAAAAAAATATAAAAAAGAACTATTCTTTTTTACATACTTTTATGAATTAGAATCAGAATTACATGAAAGATTTAATGATAAAAGGGTTAATAAAATTAACATGAGAAAAGAATTCTTCCGTATTAGTATTGATGATGTTAAACAGATTGTTGAAGAGAATAAAGGTCAAGTTCATAGTTTTATTGAGCATCCTGATGCTGAAGAATACTTTGATACTTTGAAAATCGAGAAAAGGAATAGTTAAGTTTTTTAACTATTCTTTTTATTTTATTACGTTGTACAGTTTGCTATCTTTTACTATTTTTTGTTAAACACTAGATTTTAAAACACCGGTGTTTTATTTTTTTGACTGTACAAATTAATATATTTGTATTGAACTGGTTAAACATTGTTTAATTTAATCAAATAATAAAGTTTATATATTCAAAATTAAATAATCTATTATTAACTCAAAATAAATGGGATTTAAAATGTCATTCGAAAATAAAATAAAAGAATTCTCAAAAGAAATAAACACAAAATTAGAACATATAGATAGTGAAGAAACCACAAAACTAGCATTAATAATACCATTTTTAAAATTAATGGGTTATGATACTGCTAATCCTGCTGAAGTAAGAGCAGAATACACCGCAGATGTTGGAACAAAACAAGGAGAAAAAGTAGACATTGCAATAATAGAAGATAACAATCCAGTAATATTTATTGAATGTAAACAAGTCAACAATCCGCTAACTGCAGATTATATTTCGCAATTATATCGATACTTCAGTATAACAGATATTCAAATCGGAATATTAACTAATGGATTAGAATATAAATTTTTCACTACTGGAGATGATAATAACAGAATGGCCGATAAACCATTTTTAGATATTGATTTGTTAAATTTAACAAAAAATGATATTAAAGAACTGGAAAAATTTATTAAAAGTGAATTTAATATTGATGATGTTGTTAATCGAGCAGATGATTTGAAATATCGTAATTTAATTAAAAAAACTTTAATACAAGAATTAGAAAATCCTTCAGAGGATTTTGTTAAAGTTATTGGTAAGCAAGTTTATGAGGGAATTTTAACCCCTGCTATTAAAGAGAAATTCACTTCATTAATTATATCTGTTAATACTGAAATACTTAATGAAAAAGTTGAAAAAAGATTAGTTGATGCAGTAACAAATAATGATAAACTTGAAGAATCCACTCAATCTACTTTAGAAGAAATTGAGGAAACTGTTGAAGATAAACCTAAAATTATCACAACTGATAAAGAATTAGAAGGTTTTTACATTATTAGATCAATTGCAACTGAAATAACTGATTGTGATAGGATAGCAATTAGGGATAGACAGTCTTATTGTAATATCTTATTTGATGATAATCAATATTACCCAATTGCTAGATTCCATTTCAATAATCTTAATAATTTAAGAATTGAATTATTTGATAAAATTGAAACTTATGATTATGGAACTAAAAAAGGAGATAAGATAGATATAATTAAGATATCAGATGTTTATAATTATAAAGAAAGAATTTTAAACATTATAAAGAAATACATTAAGATTAAAGATGAAAATTAACAATAATCTTTCATTCTTATTTTTTTTGAATAAAAGAATATAAATAATTTGAAAAACAAAGTTAATGATTGTAACAATAACGTAGGGGGTCTTAGGAACGGCAATTCCTCACCCCTACATCGGTTACTAAAAACAGAATACCTTGGACGGATATAATGAATTCTGTAACCAATAATAATTTATGGTCAAAATACTATTTAAGTTTTTGTTTATCTTTTAAACAAGATATGATAAATTTTAAAATAGTCGCTAACGGAAAGCGGAGTTTAAATTACTTAGCTATGCTTTTAAACTTTTTTTATAAATATTTTAAAAAAAACATATTGCATATCTTGATTTTAATTTGGTTATTTTATTCTTGTTTTTTAGCAATGACTTTTATTTCTCCATCTTCAATATCTACTTGCCAATTCATAGTATCGCCTGGTTTCACATTTAAAACTTTAACAATTTCTTTAGGCAATCCTACTTTTAATGATTTTGTTTCGGGATTAGCATAATTAATTTTACTAGTATAATTGAACATTATCATAATACTTCCTTTGTGGTTAGTTATATAAATATCTACACCTTTTTATATAAATAGGTTGCTTTTTAAATATATACCTAAATAGATACTTTTATATAGTATGAAATCAAAGTATAGTATAGGAAGAAAATTTTCATGAACGGCAATTCTGAAAATTTTTCTTTACTAAAATCCTTGGACGGATATAAAATGAATTTAAAGAACAGAGAAACAGAGATTAAACTATTTTTATGGCAAAACCCACATGACCAAAAATGGCACGTGGTAGACATTGCAGGATACAGCTATGGGGAATCACTCAATCCTCAAAAAGCAAAAAATTCACGCGAGTGATAGAAATGTCTGAAATAAAATTTGAAATTGAGATTAGGGATAATATGGTTTTTTTGTCTGGTAGGTGTATTCCTGAGGATGAATTGACTGTATTGGTTAAGCAAGGTTTGAAGTACGGTGCTTTGAAAGAAAAGTTTAATAGTATTAAAGAAGAGGGGATTGTATGAGTGTTTACTCTTCTCTTGATGTGTATCCTGCTGATGCTGATGAACTTTTTGATTGTGAAAGTCAGTTTTGTGATGATTGTAGTTTTGATTGTCATAAAGAAGAGGATGATTTGTTATCTTATCTGAATAATCTTCAATATGAAATCAATACTATTTTCAGTGAAAAAGGGTTTAGAAGTGGGAATCGGAATTATGTTCAGGATGATCCATGTTTAACTATGTACTTGAGTGAGGCTAAAAAATTTAGAAAACATATGGAGGAATATGGTTACAATGTAATTATTGGACCTGGTCATAATGAATTTTGGGCAACTGTACTTATTTGTGATGAGTTTGGTGTTGTGGATCCAAAAGATCTCCTGGATATTTTTCGTGCGATGGAGGGTATATAATGAATATCCTCCAATTCTTTTTTAATTTTAAGTCTAATGCTCCGGTTTATGATTTGAGGAAAAAGGAATCTAAATCCTTCACTGTTGAATTAAATAATTGGGTGGAAAGGAATTTTTACAGTATTGTTTTTTTAATTTTGGTGATTGTTGTAAGTTCTTTCCTTCTTTTTTGTTTAATGTGTGGGTTTTCTGCAACTGAGTCAGGAGCTATGAGGAATTTTATTGCAAGAGGTGTTTAAAATTGGTTCTTAAGTTTAAACAAAGAGGCACACATGACCTTAAAAAAGTCATGATATATGGAATGGATGGGAGTGGGAAATCCACTTTCGCAGAAAACTATTGTAAAGAAAACGGATTAAACCCTGTTGTCATCGATATTGATGATACTAATTACACAAGTTTACCTATTCTTGAATTGAGTTTAACTAATGATGTATCTACTTTTAGAAGTATTAAAGATGCGATAAGTGAGATTAGTAAAAGTAGTGATTTTGACACTATCATATTGGATGGTGTTACTTCATTATTGGAAATGTTAGTGTCTAATTCTAAAGGTCTTGCAAAGTATAGTGACCGTGCTATGAGGTTTCAGAAGATATTACAATCTTTGTTATCTTCTGGTAAGCATCTCATATTCATAGGGCAAATTGATATGAAGCTTGTTTATAATGAGGATGTTCAGTCAAGTAAGATGGTTATTAAAGTGAACAGTATTGTGAATGAGAAATACTTGTGTAAATGTGATGAGAAAGGGAATTTCACCCATGAAGTGGTGAAATTCAGAACCACTAATTCTATTGTTGATGGTGAAACCCCCGAAAGTGTTGTTGATGATCCAATACGTAACATTTGTTTTGAGATTAAAAAAATCTTAGAAGCAGATGGTAAACTTGTCACAAAATCCAGTATGAGAAGTTATGCTGTTAGAAGGATTAAAGAAGGAGAAATTGAGGAAAAATTAAGGCCTGATGTAATTAATTACATTAATAAACATTGCTCAGATTTGAAGGAGGAGTAATTAGTGACTACATATATTTTAAATGGATTTAGTTTTTTAATGAATCAACCAGATGAGGGTAATATTAAGTATAAGTATGTTAGTAGTTGCCCAGGAAACTATGTTCATGTGAAATTAAAGGAGGCTGTTGTATGAGTGTTTCTAAAACAATCATGGCAGGTAAGTTATGTAATGTTCAAAAAAGTTTAATGGAGTACAAGGTTGAGAGTTATAATCTTAACACTTTGCTCCCTTTAATTTTCAAGGAATGTTTAAAGGAAAATATGACTTTTTGGTTTAGTTTCATTGAAAATTATTGTGTTTTAAACTTACGTGATGTAATTAATGAAAACTATGAATTAAACATTAGACAGTACCATTCCAATAATGATAATCTTGATGAATTAAAAATCCAAGTGTTATGTAATACTTTCCTCTTAACTAATGAAAAATATCACATTTCACATATTGCTAGCTCAGCAAATGAAACAATAATCATTAGTGGGGATAAACCAACTCCAAAACACATCAGTAAAGCGATTGAAACTTTAAATGCTAAAGGAGTGCCAATAACTGTAGATTCTATTAAAAATCATCTTCCATTAGGTCAGATGAGTACATCTGCTAGATTAGAATGCAACAAGTATTTGGAACAAATGGGGGCCTGAATGATGTCTTTAAAACTCCTTGAGAGTAATGATGAAACATTATTCATGGAAGTATTATCAAGTGATGGTACACAATGGTATGATGTCTGGTATGATAGGGATCATCATTGGTTATGCACTTGTCCGGATTACTATTATCGGAAAAGGTATTGTAAACATATGAAACAATGTGCTGAATTGATAGGAATAAGTGATGTTGCTGTATATGCCGGGGTGAATGTATGAGGTCTGGTGATGATTTTCCATGTGTTGTTAGTGGTAGAGTTACTGCTAGAGCAAAACAGTTAATGAGTGAATATGGTTTTAGTGTACGTGATGCTGTGGAATGGTATTTGATTTATATCGTTGATCAAAAAAAGCGTAAAGAATTGGAGAAAAGTATTTTGCGTGCTGAGATTAATACTTTGAAGATGGATTTAATTGCAAAAGAAATGCAATTAGAAGAGTTAGAGGGGGAGGCTCTTGATGGAATCCAAAAATAAGAAGAAAGTTAGTATTAGTATTGATCCAGATATTTGGGAAGATGCTAAAATTAAACTTGGTAATTGTAGTAATTTTATTGAGAGTCAACTTGAGATGTATCTAAGTAATGATTTATCTGAAGAGCGTGAGGTGCTTAAACTTATTGAAGAGAAAAATGCTGAATTAAGTGTTTTGGAAGGGAAGTTGTGTAAATTACGTGAGGCTCGTTTGTCTAAAGTTGATGAAATGAATATTTTTGAGGCTCCAATGGTTAGTATTAATAGGATTCATGGAAATTTAGGGCATATTGGTAAGAATCAGATTAAAAGGTTTGCTAGTCGAAATGAAGTGCCTTATGATGCTTTGTTGGATCATGTAGTTAATGAGGGTTTGAATGTTGTGAATTTTGCTGAGGTGAGACAGTAAATGTTTACAAATTTGTTTACATCTGAACGGGTATATATGCGAAAATTGGTATGGATAAGTATGGATATCCATACTAGTATGGATAAATTTTCCATACTTAACCCGTTTAAACGTATACATTTTTGTTTACACGGAAAATTATTATTAATATTATTATTATTAATATTAATTTCTAAATAAATGAAATAATATAACATTGTTATAAAAAAAGAAGAGATTGAAAAATGGTGGATTATGACAAGGTTTACTTTGAGGTTAGGTAGGTTCTATGATGGTGATAAGATTCTTCAACATGAAGAAGTGCTTGAATTATTAAATAACTTTGATGAGTTATTGGAAGAGGTTAGGCATGAATTAGTTTGTATTACTGGTTTAAAAGCATATGATAATAATTCTAATGATTCTTTTGAATTAGATTATACTAAATTAATTAAAAGAATAGAGGAACATACTAATTGAAAATCAATGAATGGAGTGAAAATTATGAAAAAAATAATATGGCTATTAAAGCAAATATTGCCGTTTAAATATGTTACTACTTATAAAAATTCAAATGGTGAAAAATTTACTTGTAAGTGGAGAATGTGGTTAGGAAAACCGTTTTGTATTAAACATTCAAAAATATAAAAAAAAGATGGAAAGGGTTAATATTTACCCTTTCCTAAATTCACAGTTATGACATTTTGCACATGGAGGTAAAGTATCAGTATTGTCATCTAAAAATAGATCTTCACCACATTTTGTGCAAACATATCTTCCTTTTCCAGATTTTTCACCACAATGATATGCCATATTTTTTTTCACCTCCTTTTTATTGTGTGATTTAAAATTATGTTGTTTGAATTTATTAAAAAATTTGGGAATAAAAAAAAATTTGAGAAAGGGAGGGATGATAAATTGAAACAAAAAAAGAATCCAAAATATTCTTTCTTTGATGAAAGAAGAAAGTTATGAGTTATTCGCAAGAAAAAGAAATGGAAAAGTTGGGCTGTAAAAGCCAAAGTTGAAAAAAATTATTATATGAGGATTAAAAAAATGGTTCAAGCTGAATTAAACAGTAGTACATTAAAGGGTAATGGTTTAATAATTACTCGTAAAGTGTATACTAAAGAGTATGTTGATAAGAAATGTAAGATTTGGGTTAAATCCAGACAGTTGGGTTTTGATGGTTGGCCTTTCTGTTCATATAAACATTTGGAAGAAATTGAGTGGGTTAAGTGTGCTATACTTGATGCGTTGAATAATCCTGAAACTTTTAATGCGAGGGATAATTATGCTGCTTTGTGTAATTTGAAAGATTTGATTAAAGGTAGTAAGGCTGAAAAGTTACGTTCTAAGTATGCTGTTCCTGTGAAGTTGGAGTATCGTAATGCTAAGGGTGTTAATTGTATTGTTGATGTTAATCATGGTGATAAATTGGTTGTTCCTTTAACTTCTGGTGAATTGTTGGATGTTATTGCTGATTTGAATAAAGGTCGTAGTGTTGAAGATATTTTTGAGGTTTATGATTTTTATCATGGTATGATGACTATTGAATATTTGGAGAAGTTCAAAGCTTTGTATTGTAGTGGTAAGTTGAATAAGGTTATTCGTTTTATTTGTGGTAAGAGTAATGATCTTGGTGGGTTTCATGATTATGGTGTTGGTGTGATTCGTAATCGTTTAACTAGTTATTATTTATTTGATGTTCGTAGAAGAGGGGATGATTAAATATGACTGCTATAGAGAATTATGATTTGGTTAAAAATTTGAATGATTTGATTTTGGAGAAAAGTGAAGTTTTAAACACTGTTAATATTGCTGTTGATGAATTTGTCAATTTAAAAAATGAGTATATAATGCGTAGTAATGAGTTACGTTTAAATACTGATTTTAAAGAGGTATTGGGTTTGAGTAAAGTTGCTACTGAGAAACAACAACAAGCATATATTGATAATGTGTTAAAGGATTTAGTTCAGGATGTTCGTATTGCTGAAGAAAATGTGAAATCTTTGAAGCGTGATGTAGATTTACTTAATGATAAAATTACATTGGAAAAGTATCGTCTCAAATTATTAATGCAGGGGTTATAGATTATGCCAGTTGTTAGTCATGATATGGCTTTATGCAGTCAATGTTTAGAGTGTATTGAGTCTTGTTCTAGTGGTGCTTTAAGTTAATGAAGGAGTATTCTTATACTCCTCCAACAACTGCACAATATGTGAATATTGTATGGATAGTTGTGATAGTGGAGCAATAAAGGTGGAGTAGGTTTTGCAGATGTTTTGCAGTAATGATTTTAAAGTAAATCCAACATGTGAAAATTGCAGATATGCTAATTTATACACTCCATTTTGGACATATCCACATCATGATCCAAAATGCAGTGTACATAAAATTAATATTAAACCAGATGATTCATGTAGAAATTTTGAGTTACTTGGTAATTAAAGATGTTAATGGTACAGTTGTTGAATGTATAATTTTAAGTGATGAAAGAAATTCTGAAAATGATAAATGGTGAATATATGATTATTGAATCGTCACAGGAAGATATTCATAATGAAACAATTGAATTGTTCCTGAAAATGAAACCTTATTTAAATGAGGGAGATAGTTTCACTAAAGCATTGAAAAAAGTTGGTAAAAATCCTAGTACTAAAGCTGGATGGTACAAACGCATTCATCAATATGTATTAAGTCAAGGATATAAAATAAGGGGAAATAAGTTATGAAAATTAATCATGGAAGGTATTATTATCAGTTTCATAGATTAGTGGAAAAGTTAAGAAGTGAAGATAATACTTGTTTTATTTGTGGATCTGCAAAGAATGTTAAACCTCATCATATTAGGCGAGTTAAAGAATCAAATAAACAATATGCTTCAGCATCAAATGTTGTGTTATTGTGCAGTCATCATCATAATAAGTATCATAAAATTTATGGTTCTGGAAAAGGAGTTAATAGGGCTACTTTTGATATTTATGTTAAAAAGGAACATTTGCATGAAATTAATAAACTCACAAAAGAGAATAATCAATTGAAAAGTTATAAAGAAAATGTAATTATTACATTGGATTCTGCAGTGAAAAAGGAAAGAACAGAATTAGGTAATAATGTATTAAGAAATTTAGCAGCTAACCTGGGAGTGAAAATAGAATGAAACTTGAATTTCATGTGAAAAATTATAGTATTGCAGATTTTATTAGACTTGTGTCTGTGAATATTTTTCAAGCATTGCAAATTTTATGTAAAAATAATAGTGAAATTGAAGAATTACTAAAAAATTATTTGGATTATAACTTACCTGAAAGGGTGGAAGTGAATTCAGATAATACTTATATTACAATTAATTATCCTGGAGGATTAAATCAAAAAATATTAACTTTGTTGAATATCACTCAAAAGGATATTGAATTCCAAACTTACAGAGATTCTAGAGGAAAAGGTGTGGAATGTGTTTATTATTTGAAATGGGAACATGTATTACAATATGATAATCATAAATGAATTTTAAAACAACTTTAGATGGGGGTTTAAATGAGTTATAAAGTAAACAAACCAGTTAATATTATTAAATTTCATAAAAAATATTATTTAAAAATATTAAATAAAGATAAAACTCAAACTATGCGTTTAGCACGTAAAAGATTAGATGTTCATGAAAATGATATTGTCACTGCAGTTTTTCCTGGTTGGGATAAAACTTTGAAAATTAAAATTACAAAAATTGGGTATAAGCAAGTTAAAAGTATTAATGAAAAAGATGCATATTTAGAAGGTTCAAAAACAAAAGAAGAATTATTAAATGATTTAATAGGATTTTACCCAAATCTCAATATATGGGATAAAGTATATTATTATAAATTTGAATTAATCTCAAAATAATTATGTGGATGATGCTATGAGTCGTACTAGTTTTCTAATTAATAATTATGATAAAAAAAGAATGCCTTATGAGAATCCGAGGAAAAGAATATGATAAAATCCGTAAAAGGGAAAATCGAAAAAAAGAATTATATGAAATATGTGAGGAATTATTCTTTGAATGTGATAATTATAAAAAATTAAAATTAACTAATTATCAAAAAGAACGTGTTAATTTTCTTGTAGACAAATTTGGAAGTGATTTTAAAAGATTACATAGAACTTCAAAAAAGGAAGCAATAATTTTATCATTCATATTTTTTATAAAGAAGAATACTGTTTCGTCTATTAGGTTATCAGAGTATAAAATTGCCTCCAAGTATAATTTGACTAATGATGTTTTTGAGATGATTATTTGTAGATTATTAGAGTATTATATGAGAAATACTCCTCTACCAGTTACTGAATCAAGAACTCATAATCATGAAATTTTACTAAAAAATGCAGGTAAAATTTAGTAATATGTCATAAACTCATTAACTTTTAAATTTAAACCTACATTTAGGAAAGTGATTAATTATTTTGTACGCAGAGATGAAGACATCAAAAAAACTCCTTTCAAAACAAGTGCTACACATAAAAAAATTGATGAAAGTAATTGTACAAGTTTTTGTGTTGGTCTTGATTGGAAATTAATGTCTAAATATAAAGAATATAAGGATGAAGTAAAAAGATTAAATGAAAATTTTTCCAACATAAAAAATCTTTATGGATCAAAAGGACAGTTAGTTCCAGAAATGAATAGATTAATCGAAAAAATTAGTTATCACACAAGTTTTTGAAAGAGTCAATAAAGAAATGAACGGAGGATATTTATGCAAAAAGAAGAATATATATATGAAAAAATTAAAGTATATGAAACCACGGTTGATAATTGTTTTAAAAAAATGCAAACATTACCTATAGGGTCTAAAGAATATCAATCATGGAAATATGATTGGAGTTATTATAATGGACGCTTAGATGCATTAAAATGGGTATTAAATGAATTATAATTAATTTTTAACAAGTAAAATTAAAATACAATTTTTCTCATTGATTGGAAACTTTATTTAGAACAATATTTTCTATTTTTAGTTCCTCTTTTAAGCTTTCAGCAATTTTGTTTATTCGTTCATCGTTAAATTTATTGGATGTAACAGGGTCAATCTGTTTTCCTTTTTCATCGTATCCTAAAATATAAAACTTAAAACTATTTTCTTTGATTTTTTTAGGAATATCTTCTGTTAGATTTTTAGTAATTTGTTTATTGTTACCGGATATATAACTTGAGGATTTTAATTCAATTATTTTATCTTCTTTTATTTCACCATTAATTCTAATTTCTTCATTTAATTTTTTAATAATTTCTTTAAATAAAATCTTAATGGGGAAATTATCATTATATTTTATTAAACAACAAAATATTCCATATATTAAAAGTTTACTTATAGATGGGGGAAATTCATTTTCATTAAAATAATCAATTAAAGGGCTAAACATATCAATATTTAATTTATTTAATATTTTTAAATTTCCAATAATTAATGGTTCTTCGTTAATTGGGGGTTCCTGCATGAAAAATACATGTTTTTTCATTATTTAAAAGTTTAATCATAAGTTTATTTAGAAATTCTTCAGTCAGTTTAATTTTATCCCAACAAAAAAATATAAAAATATTTTCGTTATATTTTACAATATTTATTGTTTGATTTTCAGTTCCTACACGTTCAGGATAATCGTAAATTTTTTCCATATAGAGATCCATAGTCTGGTTTAATTTTTTATACTTATCACTATAATATTGTAATTGATATCTTCTAGATATATACTCTCTATGGAATGAATTATAATTATGGTATTTTTTATTTTGTCGAGTAATATGTTTTATTTCTAATCCTTTTAAAGGATTATTAAATGTAATGGATTTATTTTCTATTTTGATAGTGTTTTCTTGAGATATTTTTTCAATATCTTCATCTTTAAGTTCTATAACTATTGGATATCCATTTATCTCGGAGTAAAATTTATTTTCACCTCCAAATGTGTAAAATAAATTTTTTTCAGGTATGCCTAGCCATTCTCTAAAGAATTTTGATTTATTTTTCTCGTAATGTTCCATTTTTATTTCATTATTTTTATATTCGAATGAAACAAATCTCATGATGTTATCTTTATCTAATAATCTTTCAAAAACTTTAAAATCGGGATTTATGGATTTTTCTCCCATAGTACTATGTGCTAAAATTAATCTATTTTCTAATAAAATCAAAATAACATATTTATCTTGTTTTCTCATATTAGTATTCATTTCTTCTGAAAATGAGTTAAGGAGATACTTACTAACTTTTTTATTATATTCATTTGAGGTTAATAACTCTTTAATCCATTCTTTAGGGTTTGATTTCATA
Source organism: Methanobrevibacter sp. V74 (assembly GCF_963082495.1). NCBI lineage: Archaea > Methanobacteriati > Methanobacteriota > Methanobacteria > Methanobacteriales > Methanobacteriaceae > Methanobrevibacter > Methanobrevibacter sp. V74. The sequence goes on along the minus strand of NZ_CAUJAN010000003.1, from coordinate 160,914 downwards.
TTTGAACTTTCTAATTTAAATGGTTTAGATTTATTTAAAGAGTCTAAAACATTTAATAAAGAGTTAATTTGTTTCTTTTTAAAATCATTTTTAGTTTTTTGTTCTTGTTTATTCACTAATCTGTAAGTCATTGTGAATTTATTAGAGATATCTGAATATTCTTCTGTTTTTATTATTTTTGTTTGTGTTTCCATAATTATGACCTAATTATAATTTTATTAATTGGGAGTTATTATTTTTTTCTAAATCGTTACAGTTTATATTGAAGGGAGAACTTAAAGATAATAATGTGTAATGTAGATGAAAATATTGTTGAACAATTAGATTTCTGCCCTGAAACAAAAACAATCATTGAAAACGAATGGGGGAAGAATACTGTAGTCAATGTGGCCTAATAGTGAGATCCCCATACACATATGTAGGAGGTCAATGAATCATCCTACCTTATGGTATTAAAATTTAAACAAAAATTATTCAATAAACTATTAAAATAAATTATTAATTTTTGTTGATTTTCATGATTAGGAGAAAGTTATTCTATTGCTATGTCCAACCTTATTTTTTAAGCATTTTAAACTAATTAATTTAAATCTAAAGAATTTTAAAAAGACTTTTTTTTTCAACCAATGCTTTTGCTATGTCCTCTATAGTATAGTAAGAGGGGGGTTATATTGAATTGTGTGATGAAATTAGTGATGATGCTAGATTAAAACATGAAGACCCAATCAATTATTATTTAAAACATTTCCACGATCAAGAAATTATGGGTGAACTCCGATGGAGTGATCCATACTTATATTTTCAAATCAGTAGAATACATTACATTCAAGAATTGAAAGATAAAACCCTGACATCTAAGTGTCCAGATTGCGGAGATGAAATCATCCAAGGTGAATGGGGAGAGGAATATTGTAATTCTTGTGGGTTGGTAACAAGATCAACTTATGATTATGTTGGGGGGTTTAAAATATATCTGCCATATGGGTTGAAATAGTAAAAATTTATTTTTATATCATCATTATTCTTATTTTTTCTTCAATGAATCATGTTTTATTAACACTTACATTATAAATTTTCAATCTCCAAAAAAAAAATGATAGTTTAGTTTAACTAATAAAATAGAATAATACATGGTTTCAATATCTTCCTCTTATACGTCCTCATTTTTAATTTAATATTTATCTTAATGGTCCTGAAAAAAACAAGAAAAAATTCTATTTTTAAATGGTGTGAATATATTTTATTACCTCTTTTTTTTGATGAGTTTTTTGTTATCTTTAAATTTTTGCTTTGTTTTCTCAGATTGGTTTGATTCCTTCCAGGGCCCCTTTAAAAATAATATGGAAATACAATTTGTTTAAAAAAATTAACAAAATATTATTAAAATGTTCAAGTTAATTTTAAAAAATCCTGTATTTTCGAAAATCATGTTTAATAAAATATTTAAAAAACTGTTCAAAATAACAAAAAAATAATAAAGGTGAAAATTAAATGGCTGAAAGTTACAAAAACAAATCAAAAATAGCAACTGCTATATCATTCATAGCAGCATTAATAGTATACCTTGGTAAAGATGGATTAACACAATTACTACCAGTAGAATACGCAAGTATAATCCCATTACTCATATTTGCAGCGGGATATATTGTAACACAATCAACTGAAAACAAAAGAGTAGAAATTGCAGAACAATTAACCCAAGAAGAATATGAACGCACTGAACCTGAAGATGATTTAACCGAGGAATATTAAGGAGATCAAAAAAATGTCTCAGGATATTCATGATTGTGTGCGTGAAGAAACATTCATAAACATAGAAAAAAGACTCACAAGCAACGAAGAAAAAGTCAACACAATCACAACCGAAACAACCAGACTAGAAAAAACACTAAACAAACTAGATGCAACTCAAGACAAACTAGCAATAGAAATAGCACAATTAAACAGTGCATTCCATACAATAAAATACCTAATAGGTATTTCAATAGCCCTCTTCGGAACAATATTCGCATTCCTAATCACAGAACTAATCAAAATAATCTGAAAAAACAGGATGGGAGGGGAGTTTTTTGATTGAATTATATAAAAGAGATTGTTTAGACATACTACCTACCTTAATCAATAATGGGCAAAAAGTAGATTTAATTTTAATAGACCCACCATATCTTATAAATTACAAAACAGGTCATCGTAAAAATAAAAAACATTTTCTGCAAACCCATACTAAATGATAATAACCCAGAAGTATTAAAAAAAAGTTTTAAATTACTATATGAGTTATTAAATGATAATTGTGCTTTCTATTGTTTTTGTAATGCAGACAATATTGATTTTTTTAAACAAGAAATAAACAAATATTTCAAAATTTTAAAATATAATCGTGTAACAGGAAAACTACAACAACATCAAAACCAAAAACCAGTAGATTTATTAAAATTTTTAATTGAAAAATCTTCAAAACCCCACGATACAATACTTGACTGCTTCATGGGCTCTGGAAGTACAGGAGTAGCATGCACACAAACAAATAGAAATTTCATAGGAATAGAACTCGATGAAAACTATTACAATATAGCAGAAAAAAGAATACAAAAACACTAGTTTTTTTTATACTTATACAATCCTTTACAGTGTAAACCTTTACAGACCATTTACACTTTACACTTGTAAACCTTTACAAAATTTAATAAATTAGATACTATGCCTCCAAAAAGTGCAGTTGAAAGAAGTGAGCATAGAGATGAAATTGACGACTTATTAATGAAAGTATTTCTCACACTAAATAGGAGATGATATGTTTTGGTTAGAAGTAAAAAAATAGAATTAATTGAACCTATTTATGAAATCCAAGAAAAAGAAACTCCAAAACAATATTGGTTCGCAAATGAATATTTCCATTTTGACGGAACTATTGAGTCATTTTTAGATTATTGGTATCCTGAAGATAAAGACGGCAACACATTACCTACACCTAAGCAAGCTCCTAGCGGGGGAAAAAACCCATTTGCAAAACTACCTGCAAGAGCAACAATGAAAAATTGGAGTAAACTAAAACGATGGTATGTTAGAAAAAAAGCTTATTGGGCAGATTTCATCAAAGACATTCAAAATAATTTGAAAAAAGACATTGGAGAATTTTTTAAAGAAGATAGTAAAGAATTAATTAAATCTTTAAATAATGACTGGAAATTAGATGTGAAAATTGATAAGTCTAGAAAAATCAATCCTCATACAAAAGCCAGAGGCAAATCTGATTTGGCAAAAGCTCATAAAAAAAAAGTAGATACATTACTAACAGAATCTGGTATGCCTAAAGATATCTCCAAAAATGATTCCACAGTTAAAGTTGATGCTGAAATAAATACTAAAAAAGAAAATTATTTATTTGTTAATGAATTAAGTGATTATAATTTAGATGATGTGTTAACTGAAGTGACTGAAAATGTTGATAGAAAATAAAATATCAATAACTAATAAAGAACAGTTGTTACTTCAAAAAACTATCATAGAAAATCCTTATTGTTTATATAAACCGTACCCTAAACAGTTAATACCAATTATTTTAGCTAATCGTGAAGAAAAATATGCTGAAGATGGAACTAAAAAACCTAACGCAGTATTAGCTGGAGCCGGAGGATATGGAGGTAAAACATATCTTGGAAGTATGTTATCAGTACAATACTTACATAAAGATGAAGATTATACTTGTTTAGTTACTCGACGTAATCATGCAGAACTAGTTGACACTAACAGTATTTGGGATAATCTTGTTGACTGGTGTTGTGGAACACATTTACCTGAAGATATCTGTTGTGATTTTAAACAAAGTCCAATTCCACAGATAACTGCTCCTAATGGCAATACTATTTATTTCAAAGCATTTGATCATGATGAAAAAAAGCAAAAATTCAAGTCCGCTAGTTATGATCGTATTGTTAATGATGAAGCTTCAGAATTACCTGAAGCCGTATTAAGATTTCAATATAGGTCAATGAGAAATACAACTCAAATTCCTAGAAGCATAATTAACTTATCTAATCCTGGTGGGGATAGTACTGAATATTTGGTTAAAGAATTTGTTGATGGTCTGAAACCTTATATTGCTTTAGATTGGCGTGATAATCCTCATATTGATAAAGCAGCTTATGAAGGTTCTTTAAATGAATTGGATTATATTGATCAACAGTACCAAAAATATGGTAATTGGCATTACAGACCTACTGCTGGGGATTTGATTAATCGTGATCAATTAGTTAATGCTTATATTGATGTAGAGGATTATGTTGAAAGGGAAGTATTGTTTTGTACTATGGGTATTGATACAGCAGGTACTGGAAGGGATAATACTGTTGCAATGAATCTTATTAGATTAGATAATGGTTTAACTGTCTTGAACGATTTAAGTATTGATGGGTCAGCTTATCCTGAGGATAGTGTTTATAATATTATTGAGAAGCAAATACTTGAGAATAATTTATATAATGTTGATTTTGAAGAAGAACCTGGTGGAGATAGTGTGTATGCATTAAGATACTGGGTTGATGATGTATTATCTGATTTAATAGAAAAATATAGTATTGATGTAAATGGTGTTTCAGCAATTAAATCTAAATATACTCGTGCTAGACCTATTGCAAAAGCAATAATTAAAGGTGAGTTAAAATTTAGTAGTCATTTAAAAGAGCAATTAGAAAGAAAAGATGGTTTATTCGACCAATTCATGTATGTTAGTCCAAATCCTGAAGAAATGAAAAAACATAAATCTCCAGATGAATTAGATGCATTAGGATATGCATGGAATAGTATACTAACTAATTTTGTGAATACTGTTGAATTAGAATTAATTGAATTGTGATATTTTATGAAGATTATAGATTCGATAAAAGGAGTGGCAAATCATCTTCCAGGGTTACGCAGACCTGAAAGATATAGTTTATATGATCTGTTCATGGATGAGTATGGATGGTCATTCACTACTCCTGATAAAAATATAGGTGATTTAAATACTTATTATCAAGCATTTAAAAAGAATGTTTGGGTTAGGCGTTGTTGCATGGTTACTTGTGATGAAATATTATCAGAAGGGTTTCAAATTAATAATCCCAATACAACTACTGTTAACCATGAAAAAGTTAATTATTTAACTGATTTATTCAATGCTCCGGCAGGTAAATATGCTGAAGATACATTTTCCTCATTAATTAAGCAAATCGTACCATCTTGGAAAGTGACTGGTGATACATTCATTGAAGTTAATCATGATAAAATATTCGATAATATACCGAATGGGTTTAAATTCATACCTACTGAGTTAATGGGTTATGATTATAATCGTGATGCTTGGTGTATCAGGAATACTGAACATGTCTTTGAACCGGAGAATATTATTCATATTTATGAACCGAAAATCCAGATACGTGGTAGTAAATGGGGTACTAGTCTTATTGATACTATTGCTATGAATATTAGTCTCGAAGCACTTGGTTTGAATCATAATAAGAATGTTTTCGAAAATCATGGTTTAGATCCCAGAGGAGTTTTAAGTTTTGATAAAGATTTAAAACCACAAATTGTTAAAGAGAATATTCAACGTTTGAAAAAACAGAAGAATCAGAAAGGTATAATTGCCATGCAAGGAGGTAATTATCAACACACTAACAATAGTAATAAAGACATGGAATTTTTAGAGTTAATAAGATATTCTCGTGATTGTGTAATAACAATGTTTGGTGTGCCTCCTGCTAAAGTAAGTATTATTGAAACCGCGAATCTTGGAACGGGTAGTGGTGAATCACAAGATAAAAACTTCGGTAAAGTAATAAACAGTAATTGTAAAGTTATTGAAGATGCATTCAATAAAAACTTGGGGAGATCCGGTTTTCAAGAATTATTTGAGTTTATTCGTGAAGATCATGAGAACAAATTGAACCGTGCAGAAATAGAGGATAAACAATTACGTAATGGAACTACTTTTATCAATGAGGTAAGGTCAGGTTATGGTTTATCTCCAGTAGATTGGGGTAACGTACCAATGAATTACAGTCAATTTGCTTTAGCCACCAGTCCAGAAAACATAGATAATTCTGTTTTAATAAACCCACAAGAAAACGAAACAAAAAACCTTGAAGAATTTGCCATGTTAAAATCAGTGGTTATGGACAGAATAGATAAAGGTTATTAAAATGAGTATTCAATCTGAAAGGAATTATACTAATGAATTAATCTTAAATTATCTTGATTTGTGGCCTGAATTCCAGTATAAAAGTTTAGAGGATAGTAGATCATTAAGATATTATGTTTTATTAATGAATCTTATTGATAACCAATTAGACGCTGGAATACGTTGGTTAGACAGTGATGATGCTAGAGATTATTTTTTCGCTGAAGCGGAATATCAACGAGAGGTATTTCAATCATTAGAAAATGAATGGGATGAAATTCTTGAAAGCAAATATCCTAGTGTTGAAGCATTGCTTTCAGAGGTTTACCGTAGAGGTAAAGCACAGGGATATTCTGATATGCAAGAACATATCAAGTACACTGAAGCAGATAAACAAGCTTTACGTTTTATTACAGAATATAATGTGGGTTTAATACAGCGAATTGATAATGATGTTAGAACCCAAATCAAATATAAATTAGTTAAAGGAGCGATTGCGGGTGAACACCCCTATAGTTTAGCCCCTCAAATATTAAGTATAGCGGAAGAACAATTAGCAGACTCTATTTTCACACCTCGACACAGAGCAACAATGATTGCTCGTACAGAAATAAGTCGCACACAAAACACAGGTATTCTTCAATCTTATGTGAATGAAGGTTATACTGAAGTGAAAATATTAACTGCTGAAGATGATAATGTTTGTGCTACCTGTTTATACTATGCTTATCATTTTGATAGGGGTGCGGAGTTAACTTATGCTAATCGTAATGGTGAAAAAGTTCATAATATTAAGAAATTACTTGATGGTGGAAATTTTCCACCTTTCCATCCGTTATGCAGATGTACTTATTTGTCAGTATGGGAAAGTAAAAATAGCAGTGGTGAGAAACTTGATGTTGTAAATTTAACTATTGATCATAGTAAATATATTGAGGAACTTTTAAATAATGGGTTCCATAAATATACACCTAAAGGCAGGCCACATGGAGTCTATATTAAAAGAATCACAGGAGACTCTCAGGAATTTAGAGAATCATTATTAAAATCTAAATCCACTAATAGTAATCGTGATAAATGGCGTGTAGATGTTCATGATGCAACAGATTATGATGATTGCGAATTATTCATAACAGACCACGGCAGCACTATTGCAATTAAGCCTAATGGGGACATAATCTCAGTGTGTGCTAGCCAACATCCTAAGGATAGTGGTGAAGCATTATTAAGATATGCAGTTGCTAAAGGTGGAACCAAATTAGATAGTTATGATGGAAATTATAAATTTTATCGTAAGTGTGGTTTTGAACCTGTAAGTTACTGTGAATTCGATGAAGAATTCGCTCCTGATGAATGGGTAAAAGGAGTAAATAAGCCTGAGCACATTATATTTTTCAAGTATACTGGTAATCAAAGTGAATATGAAACTAAACATGATTTTTATGATGTTGTTGAGGTTAGTGAAGGAGAGAGTGATTTGTCTGCTTATGATGTTGCAGAGAAAGTAAGGGATGATAGTTTATGAATATTTTGGGGGTTATTTTATGAAAAAGATTGATGAGTCCAAATATCCTATGACTGAAGAGGAGTTTATTAAACGAGTTAAAGAATTATACCTGGAGCACAGTACCTGGCCAATGGATATTAAATTAGATTACATCAATAGTAAAATGGGGCTTGAAGATATGAAACATGAATATGTAAATGAATGTTATGATTATGATAGGTATGTTAATGATTATCCAGAGTATCCTAATCTTGCTTTTACTGATGAGGGAATCTTAGGAACTGCTGTAAGTACTTTAGATCTTATAACCGAATAACAATTATTTTTATTTTCATTTGGGATGATGCTCAATGGGGTCACTGAGCTTAAATGTGGCCTTTTTCAATGTACACGTCTGCATCTTCGTCATCATCATCGTAGATGTGAACTTTCAGAATCACGATTTATCACCTCCTATTTTTATTCTTTTTCAATATGTTTTTATTTTATTTATAGTCATTTCGCTATTTTAAATTCCACCTTGGCGCATTATTGTGGATTTTAAACTGTTTCCATTATTTTTTTTAATTTTTTTCCTGTAATGTGGGATTAATTATTATTAGTTATTTTATGTTTGAGATGGTTTGATTCCATCATCCCACTCTATTTTTTAATAAAAAAATATTTTTTTTTGTAGTTGAGGAAATTTATGACAACCGAAACAATAAATGAATTGAAACAATTCCAACTATACGTTCCATTCACTACTAAATCTCAAGAAGATTCAACTCAGTATACTGAGAATAGTAATGGAACATTAACAATAGACGGAGTTGCTTCAACATCGAATAAAGACCTTCAAGGAGATATTATACTTCCATCAGCTATACGTTCCATGAAAAAGCAGTTGCTAACAACTACTAAAAACTTACATGGAGATCATTGGTATGGTTTGGAGGGAATATATGGTGCAATTAAAGAAGTGTTAGAATCAGATGATACTTCTTTAAAGATTAAAGCAGATATTTTAAAATCAAAATCCCCACAAATCAAAGAAATGCTTGATGTTGGAGTTAATCTAGGATTATCTATTGGAGGGAAAATAACTGAGTACACCATCCTTGAAGATCAAGGGTGGGAGATTAAGGATTTACTCCTTATGGAAATATCATTAACAGGCATGCCTGCAAACTGGGATACTTACGGTACAATACAAGAATCTGTTGATAAAAATATTGTTAAAGCTAAGTGTCTTGCTGGTGCTTGTCATGTTATACGTAAAAATAGTGGTGATACAATGACCCAAAAGAAAAAAATAAGAACTTTCAAAAAGAAGAAACTGACGGTTTCACTAAAGATGATGCAGTTGATTTATTCAATGAATTAATGGCAAGTAAACAAGATGAAATTGTTCGTGAAATTGCTAGTGAAACTGTAAAACAAGTCAGTAAAGAAATTCCAAGTTTAGTTAAATCAGAATTTGAAAAATTAAAAGACACTTCCTCAAAACCTACTGAAGAAGAAGATGATGAGAGCGAGGAAGAAACTGAGGATAAAGAAAAAACCTTAACAGAGTTAATTAATAAAACTGTGAAATCTGCTGTTGAAGAGAATATAAGTAATCTCTTCAAAGATTTAGAAAAACATCGTGAACCTAAATTCAAAGTGGATACTGTTAAAGAAAAAGATTTAGATAATGAATCCAATAATGATGATGATGATGTTGATGCTAAAGGCATGACTAGTCAAGAGATTGCTGAGAAAATGTTTCAAAACCAATCTCAAGATAATATGATTAGATCTTTATTAGGATAAAAAAAACTAATTTTAAATATAATTTTTTTTTAGGTGATTTATTTTATGTCAACAATAAAAGATTTAGAAGCAAAAATTGCTTCCACAAATGAAAATATTGCAACTTTGCAAAAAGCGTATGATGATTTGAAAAAAGATGCAAGAATGATGGTAACTGGTGACGCACCAGTATCTACTCAAATTCAATATAGTCCAGATTTAAAATCTAAAGTGTTTGAAAAAGCACCTTTCTTCAGATTCTTGGAATCTAAAGGAAGAGTAGATGATAGTTTCAGTTCTGTTTATGCAGGATTTTATAAAGAAGTTGATGGAAGTCTTGCTTCATGGTTAGATGAAAATGAGGACATTCCTGCTGCAAATGCTTCTGAGTATAAAGAAGCAATGAGTAAAATGAAAACTTTAATCCACCCAATTGATGTATCATTAATGGCTCAAATGGGGAATAATGCTATTGATATTCTTGCAAAAGAAATTGATAAAGGATTTATTAAAGTAACTAATGAATTAGATAGAACTCTCTTGCAAGGTACTGGTACTTCTGCTGCTAAAAACTTTGAAGGTTTCACTAAACAAGTAACTAGTAATGTTGAAACCATGAATGCAAATGAAGCAATTAGTGAAGATGTCATTGATAATATGTTAACTAAGATTATAGATGGCAATGGAGGAACTGTTGATTGTATTGTAACTACTAATGGCGTTGCAAAGCAATTGAAAAAACTTGTTGCACCATACAGAAGATATAATGATAAAATAGACATTGGTCTTGGTCATAGAGTTGTTGCTTATGAAGCTCCGAATGGTGCGGAAATTCCAATCCTTATTGATTCTAATTTGGATCAAGTGTCTGGTAAAGATTTAATGTTGTTTGCTGATTCTTCAACTATTGAAGTAAAACGTTTATTGCCTCCAACATTAATGACTAATTTACCTACTAATAAATTAGGTACTAAAAATGCTGTTGTATCTTTTGCAACTGCTAATGTTACTGCTGAGTTCTGCAATGGTATTATTAAAGGTATTGATACTTCTTTAGAAGTTAAATCTCTGTTTAATGTTAATGTCACTACTTCAGCTGGCGGATAAAATATTTTAAATTTTTTTTTAGGGGAGTGTGTAACTCAAAAATGCCTAATCAAGAAACAACTCCTGGAGATACTTCAGGAAATAACTTAGAAGAAATTTTAAAAAAACGTTTAGAATTAGAGTTAGGGTTACCTTTAACTCCACAACCTGGAAAACAAGTGGAACAATTTTTTGATGATAATATTATTCTTATTAATAATTTTCCAATTCAATCTATTAAAATTTTAAAAATAGATGATGTGATTCTCAATGAGGAAGATTATATTTTAGATGAATCAGAAGGTTGTATTTACTTAAAAGAAAATCATAACGGTTTATTATACTTAGAGTATGTTTATGGTTTACAGGAATCTGAGTATAAAACTTTACTTGATTTGATGATTGAGTATGAGAATGATACTAGTTGGAATAAAAATGCTTCTAGTGTTAAAGAGAACAATGTAACTGTTTCTTATGATACTAGTGTGGGTAAAGGTGCTCGTATTCAAAATATGATTCAAGATTTACGTAATAAGTATAGTTGTTATGTGGAGATGATTTAAATATGAATCCTCCATTTTTCCCAAATGAAACTATGAACATATACACTTTAAAAGACAATAGTGATGATTACGATTACTATGGTAGTAAAAATGAATATGTTCTAAAGGAAACAATACCTGTGGACATTCAACCACTATCTCCAACTTCATCTCTTCGTGAATTTGGTAAAATACTTCAAGACACATACAAAGTCATATTCAATATCGAAGTAGAAATCAAAGACACAGACCAACTAAGAATAAATGATACCAATTATGAAATAATTGGGTCAATCAGCACATGGAACCATGTTCTACCTCACAAAGAAATGCTAATTAAAAAACAAAGAAAAAAGGCATTATAAAAATGGTTGCTACTCTAAGTGTGAAAGTTGCATTCAGTGACGATTACCATAAAAAATTAGGATTTAAAAATAAAAAATATTTTTACAAAGTAATAGACCCGGCAGTAGATCATACTCTACATGATGCGGAAAATATTATTAAAAGAGAAGCTCCAAGACCTGGACACTCAATGTCAAAATCAATTCCCCCTTATAAACCTACTGGTAACCTTCAAAGAAGCTTTCATAAAAATAAAATTTCAAACGGCAGAGGGGATTTAAGGAGTAATGCAAGAAGTAATGGAGTATTATACTGGCCATTTGTACAATATGGTACAAGTAAAATGCCCGCTAATCCTTTTGTAACTAGAACTGCAAGAAAAGTTTCACCTAACCTTCAAAAATATGTGCTTGAAGAATTAAAAAGAGCAAATATCATAGAATAAAAAAAATAATGCATTTTTTAGAAAAAGAATTCATTGATTTACTACGAAACCATCTATATATCAGTAATGATAAAATTTACGCAGGAAACAGACTTCGAGTAGAAGACATAACTCCCTGTGTAAATCTACTTTTAGCAGATGAAACATTCATCAGAAGAAAATATGTTGAAATCAATAACCAACAATACATTCAACAATATTACAATGCTGAATTATGGATTAATATTTGGTGCAATACTGAAGAAGAAAGACAACAATTAATTTCAGAAATTACTTTAAGAATTAACCAAGCATTAGCTAATCATTACACTACATGTCACAATTTCATTCGTAACCAAACGCTTTGTAGTAAAACAAATGAAACATGTGAAGCGTTAACATCACAAAATACAAGGGCAAATAAAAATCAATGTCCAGATTTAACGAAATACCAATCTTTTTTCAACTATTGTCACATACCCAAAAGAACATTTCATATTAATAGTATCACTGATTTAGATGAATTAGAATTATCTGAAACATTATTACGCTCTATTCTTAAACTCAATATGAATTATTATACTTATTATAAGATTGGTGGAAGAGTATTCACTGATTTCACAGTAGAGGAATAAAAATTATGACTGCTAAAAAAAATAAAACTGAAAAGAAAAAAGACGATTCTGCAAAGAAAGCACCTGGAGAAAAACTAATTCTTTGTGAACTCGTTGAAGCATATCCTGTTGAAAAAAATATCATATTAGGTGCTTTAGCAAAAGCAGGATTATTAGACCAATACACTCATGAACTCATTGTTCATGAAAAAGAAGAAATTAAACCATCAATAACTGTTGATGAGTTAACTAAAATCTTAAATGACTTTTTATAAAAAAAAGGAGAATTACAATTTATGATTACTGAAAATCCAAAAATCAAACTGTATGAAGCTGATTCAAGTGCTCTTAATAGAGGTGTTGGTGGACAAATACCAATATTTATTAGTCCAACTATGAATAACTCTCCAGTTCCAGATATAATTACTTATACTAATTATACTGATGCAGCTAAATTAACATCTGCAGGAGGAATTGGAACTGATGAATCAAATATTTTATTACCAATACTTAAAGACTTTTTTGAGGAATCATTAAAAGTTAATAATGATGATATTGGGGTTCCAAATGTTCATGTAAAAGATTTAGGAACATCTGTTCCTGGAACTGCAACTCCATGGATTAATGCAATTGAAGAAGTTAAAATTAAAGATGATGTTCAAGTTGAAGCATACATTTTCCAAAAACCATCTGGTGCTAATGCTGAAGCAGTAACTGCATTAACTAATAGTATTATTGGGATTATGACTAGTGTTGCAGAATCACTTAAAACAGAAGCTGGAAAAGGAAAACTTCGCATTGCATACTTCACTATTCTCGGATTCACTGAAGAAGAATTAAAAGAATTAACTAAAACAGCAAATACTAGTAAAATTCAAGAAAGTAGAGTGTACTTAATGGCACCAGAAAGCTTTGGTAAAAGATTGGCAAGGATTTGTACTGCTCCTTACTATGATGAACCAGGTTACTATGCTTATCGTAGCGTAAAACCAGGAACTTTCACTGAAAGAACTGATGCTGCAGAAGAAAGTTTAAGAGAAGCAGGAATTGTATTTGATCATGATGAAAAAACCAATTCTGCAATTTATCCAAAAATTAACTTATGTGTTGCAACAAGTTATGCAAAAGGAGATAATAGGCCATTAGACAGTTTACTTCATGTTAGAAGAAATGTTGATCAATTAGTACGTGAAGCAGTTGATATTGTTTATGCTCAATTGAAAAGAAGAGAAACTGCAGGATACCTCTCAGATACTCAAGCAGATTTAGATTTATTAGTCCATGAGAAAGTGGATGCAGGATACATGAAAAAAGACACTAGTATTTCTGTTGTTGAGGATGAAAATGCTCCAGAAAAATTAACTTTAATCACACATGCATATCCTGTAAATATCACTGGATTAATTGAAATGACAACTTACATACATTAAATGGAGGATGATTAGATATGCCAATTGATATTGACCCTGAAAATAGAGAGTATGATATGGCTGAATTCAGATTCAAAGACCAAGTTGTACACTCAAACAGCCTTGAAGTAGGTAATACTAAAGATGGTGGAGATGAAAAAACTGTAACTAACAGTGATGTTCCAGTAAGATATGGTAGATCTCTTAAAAAAAGAACTTGGAGTGCATCAGACATCTTACCCGAATATTATGATTTATTCATGGATTACTATGAATCTGGAGAATTAATTCCAATTAAAGTTTTCAACTTTGGTCCTGATGGAGAATTTTCTCATAAAGGTACTTTAACTCATGCTAGTGTTGATGAGGTAACATTGAACTCCGATGATGATGGAACTGGTTTTGATGCTAGTGGCAAAGCATTAAATTTCATCAGATCATAAAAAAAAGAGAGAAAAATTCTTTTTAATTAACTATTAATATTTTTTTAACTCTTTTTTTTATATTATTTTTTTTATAATTATTTTATTTTTTTTTGAAGAGGTTTTACCAATGGATTATGATATTGATACAAAAGCAAGAGATGATTTTTTATTAAAAACAAGATTTCCCGAAGAATGCAAAAGACTACCCTTTGAATATCTTGAACCTAATGAAAAAATAATCGCAGAAAAATGCATAAACAACGAAAAATTAACTGAAAAAGAACTACATGAATTAAAACAATTATTGGCAGATTACAGGCCATATATGAAGAAATATGATAGTGTTCAAGTAGAACAAAATCTTGAAGAAAATGTAAGAATAATCAAATCTTCAAGAGAATTATTAAGCTTATTAAATAACCCCGATCGTTATAGATTTGACATGCATTATAAAATTAACGGAGAATTGGTAAGATTCCAGTTCAGGATAAAACCTTTGTCAGATAATGAATATATTGATTTGTTAAATGTTCAAACTAGAATCTTCCGTGATTTAAATAATAATGAAAAACTTGTGTACAGTAAAGCATCTAATCAAATGCAATTATCTTCTAAAGAAGAAAAAATGCTCAAAAACATTGAAGATAAAATTATTGAAAAAATAGGAGATGTAGATAATAATAATGATATGATTACTAATTTTTTAATAGATCATGTTGAACTTGTTGATGATGAATCATTAACAAGAATAGAACAAGAATCTTTATGGACTAGTTTCGATATTGGAACTCGTACATTAATTTTCAATAAATGTAAAGAAATTTTAAAAGTTGATGAGGATTTAGAAGTTGATTTATTTCCAGTTATTGGATAGTTTCATTGGTGAAGTTTATTTTCGTGTTAGTAAACATTTAAGTATCCCTATTTCAGAAGTTGTACGAGGTTTTTATGCTCATGATTGGGATGTCATATTACTTATGAGAAGATATGGTGAAGAAATAAAAGCTGAAGCAAAAAATGCTAAAAAAATCAAACAAGATAAACCTTCAAAACAGAAACGTAGGCGTAGAATGAGGGGATAGGAGAGTATGAATACTACTGAACAAATTTTATTAACATTAGGTGCAAGAAATGAAGCTTCTGGTGTTTTTGGTCAGGTGGATAGAGATGCTAAAAATATGGCATCCAGTATTTCATCTGCATTCGCTAGTGTTAATAGTGGAATGATGAATCTTGGTGCAGTTACTGATAACATAATGCAGGGACTAACTGGGAAATCTGCATTAGATAATATTCTTGGAACTAGTAGTAAAGCAGAAACTAATAAAGTTCTCCTGAATAATATGACTGAAACTAAGAAAGGTGCTGAAGATTTATATAATACTGTTGATAAAGTAACAGATTCATCTTTAACTAGTATGCAGGAATTAATACCTGCAATGAAAGCATTTAAATCAGCTACTGGTGCATCAGATAAAGAGATGAATAATATTACTGATGACATGGCAAACTTTGGTGCTGCAGTATTGGCTCAAACTGGTTCAACAGACTTAGCACAACAATCCATGATGGATCTCAGTAAAGGTATTAAAGGTGCTTTTGCAGCGTTAGACCAATATGGTATTACAGAAGAGTCTCTTCGAAGAACTGGTTATTGGAATGGTGATGAAAAAGATGTTGAAGGTTTCATGAAAGCAGTTAGTAAAGTCACAGGTTCCACAAAAGAGTTAATGGAAACAAATCAAGGATTAGATGCACTTATTGGAAAATCTTTTAGTAGAGCAGGTAAAAAAATAGGAAATGAATTTTTACCTGTCCTTAAAGATATAAAAAAAGGTTTTATAGATCTAGATGATTCTGTTGGTGGAGGGCTTGCAGCTTCTATTCTAATGGTTTCTGCAGGAGTGGAAACTGCAAATAATGCTTTTTGGAATATCTCAACAACAATAAATGGTGTTAAAGACTTAGGAAATGCATTCAAATTTGTCATCAACAACATTAAAGGAGTTGAAAAAGCAGCTGAAGGTGCAAGTGATGCATTAAACACTATAAGCAATGTTTCCGATATTGGTGCAATGGGATCAGAAGTTTCCAAAGGTAAAAAATTTGTTGAAGTAAGTCCTGAAATTGCTGAAGCAGCTGCTTTTGCAAGTAGTGGTTTTGGATATAATGCTGGAAGTACACTTGAAGAAATAGAAAAATATGCTGGAACTGCAAAAACTACTGAAAAAGATGCCTTAAAATTATTAAACGATGGGATTGAGTCACAAAAAACTGTATTAAATAAGGCTAATGAATTTAATGACGTAGTTGATGATGTTGGGGATTTAGGTAAAACTATTTCTGGTGCTGATGAAATTGCTGATGTAACTACTGGTCTTGCGGGTGCTGGAGCTGCAGTAGGTGCTGCGGGTCCTGAAGCGGCTGCTGCAAGTGTGGCTATTGAAGAAACAGCAGTTGCAACTACTACTTTATCTGGTGCTTTTACATCTATGATTGTTCCTTTGCTTGCAATAAGTGCAGTTATTGCTATTATGATTCCAATTGCAACAGGATTAGTTATTGAGGCTTTGTTTTTCTTAAACATTATTCAGCAAGTTTTCGCTGCAATGAATTTTGGTGATGTTGATTTAAAAGATAATATTGATGGGATTAAACAATTATCTGAAGGTATTGCATGGATTGGTGTTGCAATGGGTGCAATGACTTTCACAGGAATCATGACTGGTTTAGCAGTTATCACTGGAGGTTTTCTTGGAATCACTGGACCATTAAAAATTGCAGTTGATACATTAACTAAAGCAGCAGAGTTATTAAAACAATTTGGTACTGTGGGTATAGATCCAAATATTCCGGATAATTTGAAAAATATTAGTGAAAGTTTAATGAGTGTATCTTCTGCAATGGGAGCTTTAACTTGGACTAATATTACTACAGGATTTAGTAATTTTATTGCAGGAGCTCTTGATTTTGGTAGTGTTAGTGAAGGTTTGGAACAGGCAAAAACTGATATTATAAATGCATCTACTAAATTAAATGAATTTTCAGGCATGACTCCATTAGATAAAGGTGTTGCACAAAATATTCAAAATGTTTGTGACTCTTTGGCAAGTGTTGGTGATGCAATAAGTGCATTACGTAGTATCAGAGATGGTCAAAACTGGGATGATTTAATTGGAGGATTCATTGGAGGAATCTTCGGTGAAGGTGTAGATATTCAAACTGCTTTATTAAATGTTAAAGATGATATAGTAAGAGCTAGTCAATCATTAGCACAGTTTTCAGGAATAAGTGATATTCCAGATGGTGTTGCAGATAAAATTAAAAAAGTTTCAGATACTCTTACAAGTGTTAATGATGCTTTCAACACTCTACGAGGAATGAGAGATAATAGTTCTTGGGATGAATGGATGAACGGTTTGTTTGGTGGTGTTGATATTGCAACTTCATTAGATCAAATTAAAAAAGATTTAATGACCGCTTCCCAGAAACTCGCAGAATTATCTGCAATGAGTGAAATAACTGATGACACAACAACTAAAATTGCAAATGTAGGAACTGCATTAACAAAAGTCTCAGAAGTATGTTCCACTTTAACTAATCTCCCTCCAATGGAAAGTTTTGATCCAACCCAAATAAGTACTGCAGTAAATAATGTTCAAACTGCAGCTAATGAATTAACTAAATTAAATGAAACTACTTTTAGTAGTGACAGTGTTAATAGTGTTTTAAATAATGTTCAAACTGCATTAAACAATTTAAAAACTACTCTTAGTAGTGCAAGTGGTTTTTCAGAAGTATCGTTAAGCATTGGTTCTCAAATAGTATCGGGTGTTCAAACTGGTCTAGCACCATTAAGTCCTGGAGTACAAGGCAAAGTTGCTAATGCTATCAATTCTGCAAAACCCACCGCAAATACTTATGGTAAAGGTTTAGGATATAATTCTACTCAAGGATTTAAATCTACTTTAAAATTATCAGAGGTAATGAGAACTGAAATGACTTATGTGAAAACCGCTGTGGATAATGGTATTGGTGCTGCTAAAATTGCTGCTCAAAATGGTGCGGCTGAAGTTGTTGAAGCATTTAAAAATGGAATTGATGCACATTCTCCAGGACTCATTGCCCGTACAATGAAAGGCGAAATGAATTATACTCGAGAAGCAATTTTAAATGCATATTCCTCTTTAAAAGAATCTGCTTATAATGCGGGTTCTTTAATTGTTGATTCATTTGGGAATCCATCACTTGATGTTGGAAATAATGGGCAATTAACTGCTGAATATATTAATGCTTTAAAAACAACAAGTAGCAAATCACCAGATAATACTAGTAATAAATCTGTAACAATTATTGTTCAAGAAGGTGCAGTTGCTGTTGATGCAAGAAATAAAACAGAACGTGAAGCTCGTGGAATATTAACTATTGCTTTAGAATCATTAGAGAATATTACCAATGTCGATGTTGAGGGTGAGGGATATTATGGGAATGTATGATGATATGGTAAAAGGAGTATCTGAAAGCATTACAATAATGGGCATTCCTTTTTATGCAGAAAACATTCGCCCAAAAGAACCTTATAATAGACGTGAAAGAGAATTCACACCAATTCTTGGAGGTACAGAAATAGTCACTCAAGGAAAATATATTCATAGAGAATGGACTTTTAATACAACAATTTTTTTCCCAACAGACAAACCAGATGCATATGATAACCAATTTAGAGAAATGCTTAGTAAACCCGTTGAAGTTATCTCAAGATATATGGGTGGAAAATTCAATGCTTTAATATCATTATCTCCTGAATTTCCAGAATACTCTATTAATCACATGGAATTAGAGATTACAGTAACAGAAATACCTGATAAAAAATCACGCATTCCTGGAGAATCATTCATCATACCTAAAACTAAAAAAGTATCTACTAATTCTAAAGTCACTACAACTAAAAAAACTACTAATTCTAAAAAATCTTCTAAATCAAAATCAAAAAGAAATCAAGTTGCAAAGAAGAAAAAAAGGAGTTAAAAATAAATGATTGCTCAAGATAGTTTAGCAAGGTCAGGATTGGAGATATACAAAACAAAAGATTCAAATGTTGAAAAAGTATCTGATGAGGAAGATAAAGAAGGATTAGTTTTACAAAATGGCACAATAATTGAAATAGATTATTTCAATGAAATGTTTAGTAACAGTTTTGACTATGACTACGAAGACATTAGTAGTAATGGATCTGTTAAATTACCTAGTGTTGATGATACAATTTTTTATAAAGGTAAGAAAATACTACTTAAAAAAGAGTGGAATCCTCAGAAATGGGAGGATTTAAAAAATTGTTTATTGGGTTTTATCACAGAACAAAAATATTCAGAAGATGGAGTGGAAATTAAAATATCAGGAATGAGTAAATTATTAGACCAGAAAAAAGAATTTAGTTTCACTAAAACAAAAAGAAGCAAAATTCTAAAAAATATTATAGAATCTGCAGGATTAAAAGCAAATATTAATACTAAAGGTTTGAAAGATGAAAAAATTAATTATAGAAATGTCTCGTCATCTGGAACAAGTTTTAGTGGTAGTGAACAAGTTAACTCCCTTGTTCAAAGAGCTGTTGGAAATGAAACTGATGATTATAAAAAAATGGAATTAATCAATAAAGAAGTAAATAATGTCTTAACTTATAGTAATTATCCTTGCTCGAAGTGCAGCACTCCTGAGGAAGTATTATCGAAAAAAAAGGTTAATTGTGCAGATACTTCTTTATTAGAATGCGCATGCATGAAAGCAGCTAACCTTAATGCAACTGTTGTGCATGGTTGTAATCATTTCTGGACTGTTGTTACAATAAATGGAAAAGAATATGCATGTGATGCAACTAATAGTCGAGGTATTGGATATGTTTGGAATTGCAAAACAAGAAATTCTGAAAAAGTATCCGGTGGAGGACCATATCATAAGAAAAATGGAGATAAACCAGACTGTTAAAGAGGTGAGGTTTTTTTGGCAGATATTTTATTAGGTTGTGATTATCACAGTAAAAGTTATGATCAACAATCTCAAAAAGTTGTTAAAAATATTCTTGAAAAAGCAGGGCATAAAGTTGAAGTGTTAAATGTTGGACCAAACCACACTCAAACAGCAATGGGTAAAAAGAAAAATAAAGGTAAAATTGCAATCTACATGGTAAATGGTGCTGATTTACAAACTTATAAAGACTTTGCTCAAGGAATTAAACAAGGATATTATCATGTGAAATATGCTTATTTTGGATTACAAGGTTATATTAATAGCAAAACATGTAGTTGTAATGGTGCTAAAACTGCAAAACTTAAAAAAGCTCATGATGATGCAAGTTCAGATAGTTACACAAAAAACCTTTGGGGTATGACTACATCAGAAGTATGTGAAAAATACAAAGCACAAATAGCATACGCATGTGGAGCTACTCGTGAAGAATTAGGAAATAACCTAGTTAAAATCATTGGAGGAAATAATACTTCAAATTCATCTTCAAAAAATTCATCTTCAACCATTAAAGAAGCATTAAAAGACGTGCTTTATGGATGGGATGGAGATGCAGAATGTTTCATAAAAGGAGATACAGTTCACATAAGAAAAATCAAATCCCCTTCAACAGCAAAATTAAGCATTATTGAAGGGGATAACATTCATGCAGATAGTGTGAATGTTAATGATATTAATCCATCTACTGTTAATCATTTAACAAGTGATTTTAAAAATACAAGTTTAA
Source organism: Methanobrevibacter sp. V74 (assembly GCF_963082495.1). Taxonomy (NCBI): domain Archaea; kingdom Methanobacteriati; phylum Methanobacteriota; class Methanobacteria; order Methanobacteriales; family Methanobacteriaceae; genus Methanobrevibacter; species Methanobrevibacter sp. V74. Next base: position 139,878 of record NZ_CAUJAN010000003.1, on the reverse strand, counting down.
CCATTAAGGATGATTATTTAATTAAAAGATTTGGGAAAATCTCTTCAAGTATAGCAATAGATGATTCAATTAAAAAGATAGATGATGCAAAAGATTTTTTACTGCGTGAATGGGCTAAAATCAAAAGAGATAATGGACATTCACTTGAATGTAAAGTTCAGGGGAGCAGTAAATGGCAACCTGGATGGTGTTATGTTTATTTACCTTCTTTTAACATTCAAGATTACATGTACATTTCAAAGATTTCACAAGATGATCAAGATGGGGATTGGAACTGTAAATTAACATTAGTTGATTATCCACCAGGGTTTGGTGAACCAATAAATAAAGAAAATGATGAAACAAATAATGGAGAATGATTGAAGCATGAAAACTTCAGAAAATATTACAGTTACAGATGCTCGTTTAAGAAACGCATTAAAAAATGAATTTAATTATAGCATCTCACCAGAGATTAATACTAAAATTTCAAAAGTGACACAAGACTTGAAAATGCAGATAGGAGTAATGACTAAATTTTACCCGTATCTTGATAAAGCCGAAATTCGATTAAAAAATAATAAATTAATTTTATGTAAAATTCTACACCGTTACACAGGTAACCTTATTGATTTTTTCACTCCTGATGGAGAAGATGATTTCTGTGATAAACTTAAAGAGCCTTGCATTATTCCTCGTAGTGAATTAGAATGTCTTATTTTAGATATTAATAATAATACTAAAGAGCAAATATTAGTTGGTTTCATAAATTCTGAAGAATTAATTGGTTTAAATCCAGCAAAAAAAGGTAATTTAAAATTAATGGACATTGAAGGAACAAATCAATATTGGATTAAATTTGGAGGGGATGGTTTAGATTTCAGATTACCCTCAGATTCAACAATTAATGTTGGTGAATTGGATTCTGATATGAATCTTATAGAATATACTAGAAAATCTGATTTTGATGCTAAAATAAATGAACTTGAAACTAAAGTAAATAATATTGATTTAGGGAATATTGAATTATTGGATTATGTTAAAAAAAGTGATGTAGGATTAAATATTGATTTAATGAATAATGGTTATTTAAAATTAGATTTAAATATAGGAGAGTAGAAAATGGTTCAAATAATAAAAGATATTGTAACATGGTTAAAACAATGGTTCTACACAGAATCAGAAGTAGACGTGTTTATTAATGGTTTACAAAGTCAAATAAATAATAAAGCAGATGCAAGTGTTGTTAATAATATAACTAATAATGTTGAGAGCAAAACAGTTACTGTTGAAGAACAAAGTATTGCTGAAAATGGATTTTTAAAAACATATGTTGTGAAACAAGGAGGAATGCAAGTAGGAAGTAAAATAAATATTCCTAAAGATTTCCTAGTTAAATCAGCAACAGTTAAATCAGCAACTTTACCAAATGTACCTGTAGATGGGTTAAGTATTGGTGATAAATATATTGATTTTATCATTAACTCAAAAGATAATTCAAGCAATGATGAACATATATATTAAATTAAGTGACATTATGGATTATTCACATTTTAATAATATATATGCTCCAAGAGATCATGTTAGTTCTGGAGCTACATATGGTATAGGTACTACTGATAAGTATGGTCATGTTAGAATAATTAATGGATTAACTCAAGCAGCACATCAAAGTGGATTAGCTTTATCAGCTTATCAGGGAAAAGTTTTGAAAGATTTAATCACTGAAGTTGATGAAGAATTATCTAATCTTCAACAATTGAATGCGAATAGTATTCAATATTCCCCAAATCCGAATGATTGGGGAGAAGCAACTCAAGTTGCAACAAATATAGCTAATGCTTTAACATATTTAATGCAGAACAGTAATTTAAAATCTTATAAAAATCAAACATTAGGGGTTAATATCACTTTAGTTGATAAAGGCAAAACTAATGAAGGTTGTATAATATTCAATACAATCAACTGAGGGAGTGTATGATATGACTCAAATAATTAAAGATTTGGTTACTTGGTTACGACAATGGTTTTACACAAAAGAAGAAATTGATTCAATAGTAGAGGGAAACATTGTAGTTACAGATACTGGTTGGCTTTTACTCACATTAAATAGCAGTGATGTACAACAATATTCTGTTGATGCTAAGCCTAGGATACGATTAAAAGATGGTGTGGTGTGGATTTCAGGTGCAGTTAAAAAACAGACCAGTATCTCTAATCAAACCAGTTACAAAGTGGCAACATTACCCGAGGAGTATCGACCAACATATACACATAATTTTGTGCAACAGGGCACAGGTGTGAACCGATTCAACCTCAACATCAAAACAAATGGTGAAATCATAGTTGAAAGATACTCTGATAATGACACTACAGCACAAACCATACCTAATGAACATTGGTTGAATTTAAACTGTTCTTACCACATTTAAACCTTTTATAAAAAAATATACGGATTATAATTGAGGTGAAAACACGAATGTCATTACCAATAAACAAATCTGATGATTTCTTATTCTACAAAACATTAAATGAAGATGTTAAATTAAAATCAAATAAACATAGTAAATATGATATCCAAATGAGTAATGGAGATTATGTTAATGTTACTGGACAAGAATCATTAAAAAATGCAATAATAATTGCAATAATGACTCGATACAATGAATTAAATGATATTCCAATATATGATAATTTTGGTTGCCGTGTACATGAACTCATAAAAGTAAGGCAAACAGGCATGACAAGGTATAAAATGGAATTGTTCATTACAGATGTCCTAGAAAACATGCGTAGAATCAAAGAAATAAATAATATTGAAATTAATGATGAGTCTCATTCATATTTTGTGAAATATAGTGTTACAAGTATTGATGATGAACTTATCAACGATGGAGTGACTTTATGAATTATGCTGAAAAACAATATGAAGAAATTTTTGAAGCAATGCTTGATGACTCACTGAAAAAAGGATTAATAAGTCATGCAGAAGAATTTCCAGCACTTATTAAAAACAATGAAGACATCAGTAATTATTATGTCATGGATAAAAGTGTTATTGCATTAATGTTTAGTAAAGTTTACAAAGATCTCACCAAAGTTTATGAGTCTGCAAAAGTAGAATATGCTGAAGGATCAGACCTTGATAGTTTAGGTGAAATTTTAGGTATTTCAAGACCTCGAGCAACAAGTGCTGAAGTAATATGTGTTTTCACTTTAAATGAACCTGCTGAAAATAATATTAGTATTCCAGAAGGAGTAACAGTTAGTACAGATTCTGGAGTGGAGTATATTACTCTTGAAGAAATATTCATCAGTGCCGAAGAGATACAGACTAGTGTTGCTACACGAGCAATTGTTCCTGGAGTATCAAGTAAAATAGTTGAACATCAAATTACAAAGATTGTTGATGATTTAGAGTATTCGTTAATTGTAGATAATCCAGTTTCAAGTAATGGTGGAGAAGAAGAATACAATGATGATGAATACAGATATTTGTTAATTAACTGGACAAGAATTCACTTGAAAGGTTCTATTGAAGCTTATGAGAATTATTTTGCTTCTTTTAATGGTATTGATTCTTATAAAATAATTCCTAATTGGGATGGTGCCGGAACAATAAAATGTGTTTTGGATCCTGGAACGGATTATCAATTAAATAAAGCATACAAGGAATTACAAGAAAATATTACTCAGGCTACGGAAGACATTTTCATGTCGTCTCCTACACCTAAGCCAATTGATATTTATGCTAAAGTCAATGTTGATATAGATCAAGTTAATCCTTACTCTTTAATGGAAAAAGAAGATATTAAATCAAAAATTATTAATTGTATTAAAGTTTTTATTGATGGGGGTTATAGGGTTGATAGTTCATGGTATCCTGGGCTTGTTTTAGGGGAGGATTTTATTCCTCATAAACTTGCTGTTTTTTTAGATGATGAAGTATTTGAATTGAAGAATATTACTTTCATTTATCCTGAAGAGTATATTAGTATTCTTGAGGATGAAATTGGGATTATTAATAGTATTACTATCGAGATGATTTGATATGGTTAGGGATAGTTTAAAAAGTTTACTAGATATGTTTCCATGGTTTTTGGATAAAGATATAAGTTCAAATTTTTATAAAAGTCAAAATGTTTCTAATAATCAATTCAAGAAGATTTATAATGATCTCAATAATATATATCATAGTTTCAATTTAAATAAAAAATGTTTGATTTGGCGAGTACAAAATGAACCTTACAAATATACTGTTAATTTTATTGCAAATTATCCTCATTTAAAAAATGTGACTTTATATAAAAACAATGAAGTCATATATACTGAATCATATCTTTCTGAGAATAATATTTCTTCTTTTAATTATTCATATGTTCACAACACATCAAATGATATTGAAATTGAAACTAGTAATGATTCTGATGAGGAAAATCCAGAAAATATTAATGAACCAGATATTATACCCCAAGATAACTTCAAAATAATTATTGAAACATTTGATGAATACACTATCATGAAAGGATACCCTGAAAATGACACTATTCAAAATAATGTGTATGATCATGATATTAGTCTTGATGAAATAGGAGCATTATACAATCTTCCACGTAAAGATTATCAACCAGTAACTGAGGAGGAATATTTTTTAACTGAACCTCCATTCAATGATAAATTAACAGAAGATGATTATCATTACATGAAAAGAATAATTAATTATATAATTTTAACCCATACTGTACCTTTGCCTGTTGCTGAAATATATAAAATATATGGGTTAACTACTGTAATGGAAAATAGGAGTAGGTATTTATTGAAAGTGTTTGATATTTTCCAACACCCACATTATTATGATGATTCTGTTGATGAAAATGAGGATTACTTTTGTGATGGAGATAGATTATTCGTAAATGAATGGATTCCTCGTGAATGGGAGCATAAAGATAAGTTTTATGATTATCAATTAGAACATGGAGCATATTTTTTCACAAGAATCAATACTAAGTTACCATCCCCTAATCAAAAGATAAGATTATCTTTTCGTTTTTTGAATAATCTTGCAGAAGAATTAATCGGAGATTATCTTGTTGATATACAATTAAATGATACTAATATTATCTCTAATTTTAGGGGGAATAATTACCCACCAGAAGGTTCTGAAGAAAATTATCCATATATTCATGAATTATTAAATCCTTCCAAAGATAATGTTTTAAAAGTAACTGGTAAAAACATAGATGGTGAAATTATAGGAGTTACACACATTACCATTCGTGTTAAAGGATGTGGTACTGGATATTATTATGTTAACCCTATCATGGGGGATGATAATAATGATGGAACCATGAACTTCCCATTTTTAACATTAAATAAAGCATTATCAAAGGTTACATCAAATAAAAATATTGTTGTATTAACAACTGGTGAACATACTATCGATTCTACAATTAATTTAAATAAGAATGTTACTCTAATGGGATGTTCAAATACAGAACATGGAGTAATTATAAATTCACCATCAAATCAATTTTTCAAACTTTCTTCTGGTGTTGAATTTAATCTCCAAAATATCGTATTAAACAATAATGAAAACACTCAGCATATTACATCTAATACTTACACTAACAATAATTTTAATCATCCAATGTACATTGAAACAGAAAACAATCAAAAAATACTATTTAACCCTTTATTCGATGGTTCAGAGAACATGATAATACAAGGAGACAATTCAAATGCTTATAGTGTATATAATAATGTTGGAGTGTTGAAAGGCGCATGTTTTAGTGAGGGATGGGACAATACGGGTTTATGGGAATTATCCGTTGATGTTGCATATTTAACTGGGTTAAGATATGTTGGTTTAATTTTATTAACTAGTCCAGATAATCCGTTTAATGGTTGGGGGATATTTGGATGGGAAGGAAGTGTAACTTCAAATCCACGTTTAGATAATAATGGAACTCCAAATTATACTAAAACTCCAGATTCTAATCTTAATGATTTAACAGGAAGTATTTGGAGTAATCCTACTGTGGACTGGTACACATTGCATATGAAAAAAACAAGCAGTACTACCTTGGAAGTATGGAAGAACAATAACATAGAAGATAAAGTTGTTTATGAATGGCTTGAATTATCTGACAAACCAATTGTCACTATGGGAGCCAGTACAAACATGGCAAACCTTGCTTCACAGGAATTATTTGGTTCTATTTATTTGAAGAATTTAATTGTAACCAAAATATAAAACATGGAGAGAGTATTATATGAAGTTATTTAATGAAAACTGTAAAATATTCCGTGATGAAAACGAAATGAATCCATCTAATTTTGATATTTATGTAAATCCTAATGATGTACCTGCAAATATCAGATTAGAAAAATCTTCACAATTACAAAGAAGATTGCAAAAATTAATGCCTGCTTCTAAAAAAATTCATTTTCATTACATCAGAGAACCAAAAAAATTACCTGCAGGTAATAATATCGTATTGTCTACGAAATTACGAATTAACAATAGGGCTGTGAATCTCATATGAACATTATAGGTACATATAAACTAACAAGCAACGGAAGAGTATTATGTGAAAATCATAATATTATTACCTTACTTGGTGAATCATTTTTCCTACATCGTGCGATAGATGATGAATTCAATCCAATACAGTATATTGTATTAGGTGATTCATCTATTAGTGCTAATAAGAATGATTTAACTCTAGGTAATGAAACTGTAAGGAAAATCTGCACAAAAGAAGTAAATCTAGATACTAAACAAATTATTTTAAAATGTAATTGTTCAATTGGAGAAATTGAAAATACGTGTGAGATTGGTGTTGCAAATAATAATATTCTAATAAGTCATGATGTTTATGAACTCCCAGAAGACATGTTAGACTCAAGTATGGAGAGTGTAGATATTAGTTATATTTTCCAGTTAACTACTTTAACTGATAGGAGGGATTGGAAACCAGCCACTAGTTTTGATGAAGAAACTGTGAAATATAATATTTATTATCTTTATGAAGAGAATAATGTGACTGGTGTTTTTGAGAAGGATACCAAATCAGGGTATCATTATGTCAATAGTGCAGAATCATTAAAAGAAAATACTGGTGCATACTATTATGATGTAGTTACTGGAACATTGTATATTCGTACAATTAATAAAAACAATCCTAAAAATAAGGAAATTCTTATTCAAACACAATAAAAATATGAGGTTTAAATATTATGGTAAAATGTAAACCTGTTTATAAAAATCTAAACTTAATAAAATCATTCAGTGAACAACAATATGCTACTGTTCAATGGGCAGAGCAATGTTGTCAAAATGATGAATGGTTACGTCAGCAAGTCGAAAAATTAAAATATTTAACTCCTCCAGCTATTCGTAAAAATTATAATATTCGTACATTTTTTGATGAAAAAAGTAGTTATGGTTGTAAAGTCAATGGGGGAGAAGTAGGATTTAATAATAGTGTATCTGAATCAATTCTTGTTGATTTCACCGATATGAGTTTAATTGATTATTCAAAATCCACTGTGGATTTTGTAACTGAAGATATTGGTGATGGCGAAAGTGTAACATATTGTAGATTACAACAACACCCAGTTAAAACTCCTCCTAATGTGGAAACATTCGGAACAAGTACTGGTGGGAGTAACAATAGTTTCTGGTATGTGGGGTATAATAAGTCTAAGAATTATAATTTAAAAGCTGATTGGTTAAAGGATTGGAAAAGATATGATATTCCAAGTGTTTGTCGTGCTCAAACTTTTAAAGCTAAGTATTCTGGTGCTTTAACAAGTATAGATTTAAAATTAGATTATAATGGATCTAGTAGTAAAAGTTGTGCAAGTCCAGTATATGTTCAGATCTGGAAAACTTATAAAAAATTTGTCCCAAAAACTAAATGGAATAAAACTAAAAAGAAAATGGAATATAATTATGTCCCCTATGCTTCAAAATACAAGGGATATCAAAGATATAATAAATATCAAAAGAAATTAAAATACACTAGTGGTAAACATAAAGGTGAGTACAAAAAAGATAAAAATGGCCATATACTCACTGAAACTGCATATCGTAAAGCAAGTAATGGAACATATGTTATTGAAAGAGAATACATTCAATGGTTAGGGCATAATAAAAAGAACCCTAAATATCAGAAAGGAGTTAATAATCCTTATTTATCTGATGTGTATCATCCATTAGCAGAAGCTGTTTATGATAAAGCAGGTAATCCTTGGCCGAATATTCAGTTTGAAAAACCTGTGAATATTAAGAAAGAGGAAACTTATGCTATTGTAGTGTTTAGTCCTTTGTCTGATTGGAAACATTGTCCAAGATGGGGTGGATGGGGTCGTAATTGTAAAAGAGACAATATTTACCCTGATGGTAATGCATTCATGTCTGAAGATAATGGTCGTACTTGGAAACGTTATGGTAAAAATGGTGTGGATACTGGAGAGAATGGTAAACTTTTAGAGTATAAAAAAGGAAAATACACTCCACAGGATTTTGCATTTCAATGTCATGTGGAAACAAATTCAGGTTCATCTAGTGCTGTTTATAATGATGATGTGGAATATTTGTATTTAAATCCGATTTTCTCAAATCCTATTCGTCAAGTAATTTTGTCATATAATGATAATGGTAGTGAAACAGTAAATTCTGAGAATCATATTCATGTTGAATATGAGTATTCAACTGATGGGGATTATTGGACAAAAGTCACTAACACCAGTGTGATTACTTTTGATGAGAATAAACCTACTATGCTTCTTTTTAGAGCGAAATTATGGAGAGACACTAATGTTGTAGAAGGTAATGATACGTATGGCAATCTCACTCCACATATTGAGAATATTAATATTAATCTTGTAACTGTTCCTGCGAAAGAAATGTATGCTCGCACATCTTTTCATGATCCAAATACTGAAGGCATTCTTGGTGCTAGTGTGTGGGGGCGCATTTTCGCTCCATTCTCAAAAGATGCAACTGTAAATTGTGAGGTGGAAATTATTCAAGGATCTACTGTTACAGATCATTTTGATTTTATTAGGTTAAATGATGTTGATGAAAAATTGTCTTTACTTGGATTAGATTATCCTGTTGTTGCGAATTACATTGATGAAGAACGTGCAATATATTTAACCGACCATCCTGAAATTCTAACTGAATTAAAAAGTAGATATGTTTATGTTAAACCTTATGAATTTGAGAATAAGTTATATCTATTAAGTTTCAGTCCATCTCCTGAAGACATGATTGTTTATAAAACAAGTGATGATGATGCCTTTTCTGATTATGATCTTGGAGGTTTAAGTTTTAGTAATGAAGTTGCTTTTCCTATTCAAAAGGTTCGTTTGCAAGCTCCAGAGCATGAGGGTCTTGATAATGGTGTTGATGTTTTTAGTGAGTGGATTGATTATACTTTTGATTATGAAAATAATAAGTTAATATTTAAACCTGAAACAATTGATGACATTGTTGATGGTGATTTATATATTACTTATAATCCAGTTTTCATTAGTGGATTGTCTCCTGAAGAAGTGGGAATTCATATTGATAGTAGTACTGGTTTGTATAGTGAAGGTTTGATTCTTGATTATTTTAAAGAAACAATACTTGTTGAAGAGGTTCATCTTGAAACAAGACGTGTTAGTTTGAAAGCCAAACCCGTAGATCCTATACGTCAAGTGTATTTGTATAAAAATGGGATAGATGATGAGCCATTGGAGTTATTTGAGAATAAAGATTTTATATTGGATATTGAATCTAATGAGCTTGTTTTTACTGTGAATGTTAATGATTCAGAAACTATAATTCTTAGTCAAGGAGATATTTTAGAGATTGTTTATACTCCTAATTTGGAGGATAATAAGATTGCTTTAGGTTATTATGCAACAAGAGAAGATATTGATATGCAAGTTCATATTAAAGATGTTTATTTTGAAGTAAAAGTATAAAATTGGAGAGGTTATTGTAAAATGGTTTCTATTGAAAGTAAAATTTATAACAAAAGCAGTGATAATGAGACTATTATTGGTGCAACTATCATATTATATAATGATGTGAATAATGAAATTACACGAGTTAACGTTGTTGATGAACAAGAAGTTAATAATTTAAAATCAAAATTGAATGTTATCGATGAAACATACATTAAATACAATGAAAATAGTCATTTAAAAGGCAGAACAATTGATGACATATTAAATAATAGTCTTCAGAATATTGATATTAATGCAACAAAACTATCTGGAACTCCTAAAAGTAGTTTTAGTCAAGTAGGACATGATCATGATGACAGATATTATACTGAATCTGAAATAACTTCAAAATTATCTGGAAAAGCAAACAGTGTACATACTCATAACTCTGCAACAAACACTGATGATGGGTTCATGTCCTCTTCTGATAAAAATAAATTAGATAATATTGTTTATGATAGTGGATGGCAACGTCCTATCTTAAATCCAATTGCACAATCAGTATTTGTGGAATATGATAAAGCTAGATCTGTAAGGTATCGGAGAAAAAACAGTATTGTTCAAATTATTGGTGCTGTAAAACCCACTGCAAAAATAGTTTTGAGTGGGGCACAAACTATACCAGTATTAAAATTACCTTCAGACTGTTGTCCTCCTCAAGATCTCGTTATTCTACAACAAGGAACAGATTCATTTAGATTTGTGATGATAATTAACAGGGATGGAATGGTGTATATTTCAAGGTATACTAATAACACTAGTATTGGTCAGAACATCCCTCAGGGAGCTTGGCTTAATTTGAATTGTACATATATGGTGTAAAAGGGAAGTGTAACTTTATGAAAATTAATAAAGAATGTAAAGGATGTTGTTATAGGAGAACATGTGCCCAAAACTTAGAAAATTGTTGTTACCTTGTAAGAAGAGAGAGTATACGTAATTGCCCTCCTTCTTTTATTAATCTACAAAAATCAGGAGTATGAAAATAATGATATGGAATGATACTGTGAGCATAGCAGAAACTGTGAAAGAATATGTTGAAAAAAACAAGAAAATTCCAACTAAAGTGAAAGGATTAACCTACGCTGAATATGGATGTTTATTAACAAAAGCAGTTATATCTCCAGGTAAAGAATTAGTGAAATTAAATATTAAAAATGCACCTAATCCTAATGGAGATAATGTTAATATTACATTGAGTAAAAGTGAATATGTGAATCTTGCTAAGATTATTAATAAATTTATTTCAACTAGTAATAGATTACCGAATTATGTAATTTATAATAATAAAAAGATTAATCCGAAATTATGTATTTATTGTTTTGCAAAAATTGTAACTTTTTATAATGCAAATAAAAGATTACCAAACACTTGCACATTCAATAGTGGAGTGTTCAAATCATCCTCAGTAAAATCTAAAAATAAGCATGGGCATGCAATAAAAAGTGGTTGTGATAATGTTGGGCAAAATAATGGATATTATTGTGGGTGTCATAGTCTTCAAGAAGTGTTTCGTAATTTAACTGGTAAAGTTGTAAAACAATCTACAATTGCACGTGTTGCAGGAACTACAACTAGTGGTACTGACCATAAAGGTTTAGAAACTGCCGTGGCATGGTTTAATAAGAAATATGGTTATAATTTACGTGTGGAATGGAAAAATTTATCTGATATTGGTTGGAAAGGAATTAAAAAAATAATTGATAGTAATAATCAAGACTGTGTAATTCACAATAAATATCGTAGAAAATGGGGACATTATGAAGTGATAAATAATTTAAATAATGGCATTGTTAAAGTACAAAATAGTCTAGGAGATAAATGCAGTAAAGGTTGTTATTGTGGTTATGTTGAAAAACGCAGTACAAATGAATTCACATCATATATTCAGCTCATAAGTCAAAAATCAATCATGATTATAACAAAGAAATAGTATGAGGGTATTTTTTTATGAAACAGATAATAATAACAATATTAATTAATTTAGCACAAGCATTGCTCAACAAAGCATACAATCGTTCAGGTTTAACAGATAGGATACTACAGGACCAAATACGAATTAATGAATTACGTAATAAATATGATATACCGGACAAAAAACAAATTAATGAAGATGGTTATGTGCAATGACGCCTGAAGAATTTAAAGTTTTTAATGAAATTAATCAACGTAATATTATTCGTGCAAAGATTAAAGCTTTGAATTTTAGATTATTAACTTGTTTAGATGATGAATGTCAAGAAATTGAAGAAGAACTTGCATGTTTAAGGGTGGAATTAGATAAACTTATAAAAGAAAATTTTTATATATCTGGGATGTCAGATTAATTATTACATTTTATTAAAATATTTGTTCGTTAGTATGTTGCTGAACATTTATTTTTCATGTTTTTTTAAAGTCGTTTTAGGTTTGAAAAAATCAAGTAACTAACTTCGACTATAGAACAAAAATATATTTATTCAATTAGAAGTAAAAATTTAAGGTAGGTGTAATTATGGAGTATGAAGTTAAAGTTATTCCAGAACAAAAATTGGGAGTTATTAATTGTAAAACTCCTATTTCAGATTTAGGTGTTTTCCTTTCCATGCTGATGGGGTGGGTTGATGCTGAAGAGATTGAAACTGAGGGTGAACCATTTATTGTTTATTTCTCACCAAGACATGAAGTTAATCAAGGCGATGCAGTTTACGATGTTAGTATTACAATTAAAGAAGATGCTGATGAGACCGATAAGATTCGTGTTGTTGATATGATTGCAAATAAAGTTTTAGCAGGTAAACATTATGGTCCGACAGATAATATTTTGGATACCTATGCCGAATTAGTTGAAGTCGCTCAAGAAAATCATTATGATATTATCGGATCTCCTAAGGAAGTTTTAGTTAGAAGTTTCCACAATTGTGATGATGAAAATGAATTTATAACTGAAATTCAATTGCCAATCATTGAAATGTAAGTGATAATATGGCTAAAAAAGAACTGGATATTGATGAGGAAATTAAAAGAATTGCCCGTCAATCCAACATAAATATGAGAAAATCCGAATATTCTTTTGATAAGCAATTAAATAGATTGGATAAAGAAATTAATAAGCTTTCAGATGATAAAATTAAAAGCTTTGATGATAATAAGAAGATGACTCATGATTATCTGGAGCTTGATTTTAGTCATGATACAGTTGATAGATATCGGGAAAAATTGAAAAAAATCTAATTTTTCTCAAAAAAACTTTTTTTTAAAATAATTCTATGAATTCGTTTAAGGGAATGGCTAGTGAAAACTTGCTAAATGGATTAATAGCTATTCCAAAATATTCTCCATCACTATCCTGAATTATTTCAGCTAAGTTTTCAGTATAAATATTGATTACATCAAATTCCACATTACTTTTAATAACTTCGTCTTCATCACTAAACAATGCTATAAATTGATTTTCATTATCATCAGCTATTTTCAATGGCTTAAAACGTAAAGGTTCTTCAATATTCTCAATGGTGCTGTTTTTAAGAGCATCTGCAGAAATAATTTCAATAGGCATTATCAATTGGGCTTTTTTTAACTCTTCAACTAATAATTCATCATCTTTAGAGCTTGCTTCACATTCAGGTATTGAAATTAATTCTTTGAGTTTTTTGTTCATTGTCCAACAACTCTTAAATTATGAACTAATAATTTTGGAATAATGTAATGTCCATATTGTTTGACTTCGGATTTCACTCCTTCAATTTCTTTCATAATTTCAAATACATTTCCAGAAATCATGGCTTTGTTGATAGGATCGCCCATTTCTCCATTTTCTATTTTAAATGCATTACTTACTTCTACTGAAAAGTCTCCAGAAATGGGATTTGCAGTATGGGCTCCAAGCACACTGGTTGTTAAAACTCCATTGCTGATTTCAGACAAATCCTTCATTTCACTGAATTTAAATTCGAGGTTTGTTGGTGAAATCATTGGTGTTGATAAGTATGTTCCTCTAATTCCATTGGAAGTAGTTTTTACGCCTTCACGATTGGCAGTGTAGATGTCATAAATAAATGAGCTTAATCCACCATCCTTAATTAGTGCTGTTTTTTGAGAAACACTTCCTTCTCCATCACATTTGGAGGTATACATTCCCTTTTCAAGTAATGGATTGTCAATAATGGATAATGTTGAATTTGCAATATTTTCCCCTAATTTATCTTTTAAGATTGATCTTCCTCTACTTACATTTTCACCATTAAAAGCACCTAAAAATGTTTGCAGAAGTCCAACTGCAGCATAATAATCAAGTACCACATCATAATCTCCAGTTTCAACAGGTTTTGTGTTAAGTGAACTTTTTGCAAGGTCACATGCTTCATTAGCTAGTTTTTCACCATCTATATCAAAGAATCTTGATGATTGTGAGTTATAGCCAGTTGCAATTTCACCATCTTTTTGTATTGTTACAGATAAACCAAGACCAAATCCTGTTCCTTTATTTTCAATGGAGACATCATTTGAATTTATAATTAATGATTTTCCTTCACTTGCACTAAATCCAGAACCAGTTACTTCACATCCGCTTTCACCAGCAATTGCAATGGCATGTTTTAAAAATTCCACCATTTCATCAAGACTTAAATCTTTGAATTTATTGTCGTAAACTTTTTTTACTTCAGCTACTTTTTCAGCTTCCGCAAATGCATAATTCTCATCTACTTTTGTTAATTTAGTGTTATCAATAGCTTGCAACCCGGTTTCAGCTACTTTGTCCAAGTTTGAGGTAAATGCAAAACCTTGTTTATTGTCTTTTATAACTCTTACTCCAAGACCACGTTCAATTTCTTCTTTTGCAAAGTTTAATTCATCTTTAAGTGAATCTAATTGGATTGTTTTGCTTTCATCAATATAAATTTCGTAAGCATCACATTTGTTTTCAACAGCTTTTTTCACATCTTCTGCAATTTCATATATCATATTATCACTATAATGCAAATTTCTCAATGGCTTCGGCTACTCCATCACCGAAGAAATTTTCACAAGTATAAGTACTAACCTCTTTTAATTTGTCGTCTGCATTTCCAACAGCTATTTTATATCCAACTTCTCTTAAAAATTCTTCATCATTTAGACTGTCCCCAATAGCCATTACATTTTTCATGTTTATTCCATTTCTTTCACATAAATATTTAAGGGAAGTTCCTTTATTAACACGTTTATCGGTAATGTGAAGTGCAAAACCACTATCGTAGATTTCAAGCTGATCACTATATTTAAAATCTTTTAGGGCATCTTCTATTTCTTTTTTATAAATAGTTTTGTAAAACACGGTTTCTGTTAAACGGTACATATTATCGTGAGATGCATGTTCGTTAAATTTATCACCTAACTTTTCTTTTAAGTGATTTTCAGCGGAGGTTATAAAATCACGTTCTATCATGGTTTCAACAGCATTGTCATTTTGACCTTCCTTAAAAACGATTCCTCCGTTTTCTGCAATTAATCCTCCGCTGCATCCGATAAACACTTCTGCAGCATATGCAAAATTAACAACATTTCCGGTGACTATAATTGTTGGAATTCCCGCATCTTCAGCTTTTCTTAAAGCTTCGATTGCTGAGATGCATATTTGACGTTTCTCATCGGTTATTGTACCATCAATATCAACTGCTATTGCTTCAATTGTCATGTTATCCTCTTGAATATCTGTGGGCAATGTTACAAGTTCCTTCTTTGCTTACCATACATGCTCCGATTGGGTGAAGTGGATTACATGCTTTTCTAAATAATGTACAATCGTCAGGTCGTGCAAGACCTCTTAAAATCGGTCCACAAATACAGCCCTTTGGAGCTTCATTAACATCTTTAACTTCAATATCATATTTTTCACGGGCATTAAAGTCATCAAATTCTTTTTTAACTTCTAAAATCGAATTTGGCATTTTGGGAAATCCTCTCCATTCTCTAGATGTTACATCAAATACCTGATTAATCATATCTGTTGCAACTTCATTTCCTTCTTCTCTAACAGCTCTTTTATATTCATTTTCTACTTTCGGTGTTTCATTATGAATTTGTCTTAAGATCATATAAACTGACATTAATATGTCTAATGGGTTAAATCCGGCCACTACCTGTGGGATTCCATAATCTGTTGAGAAGTATTCGAATGGTTTAGTTCCAATTATGGTGCAAACGTGTCCTGGCTGGATTAAAGCATTTAAACTGGTCTCTCCGGAATTGATTAAAAAATCAATTGCCGGTGGGATTAATCTGTGACAGGACAATACTGAGAAGTTTTCTGGAGGTGTTGAAAGTAATTCTGCAGCGGTTGTTGGTGCGGTCGTTTCAAAACCTGCTGAGACAAAAACAACATCATTGTCTACTTTTTCAGCTATTTCAATAGCTCTATTGATTCCATAAACTACTCTTACATCTCCACCTTCTGCTTTAGCATCTGCAAGTGATTTTTGTGAACCTGGAACTCTTAACATGTCCCCAAATGTGGTTACTGTAACGCCCTTATCAATAAGTTCCAGTGATTCATCAATTTCACGTGATGGAACTACACAAACGGGACATCCTGGTCCGGCAATTATTTCTACTTCTTCGGGAAGTAAACTCCTAATGCCGTTTTCCATGATGGTATGTTCATGTGAGCCGCAAACATGCATTATTTTAACTGGTGTAGCTAAATCATTTATTTTATCTAACAATTTTTTTGACATCTCTTTCATATTCATTATAGCACCGAAGATTTAATATTATATTATTATAATATTTAATATTGCATTAATTAAATTTTATTGTAATTTTTAAGGGATAGACATGTTTAACAATAATAAAATTTTAGTAGTTATTCCTGCAAGAGGGGGTTCAAAAGGTATTCCTCGTAAAAATATTCGTTTACTTGATAACAAGCCTTTAATCTCTTATTCCATCAATATAGCTAAATCTTCAGCATATGTTGATGATGTTGTCGTAACTACTGATGATTCTGAAATAGCATTATTATCTGAAAAATTTGGTGCAAGCGTTATAAGACGCTCTAAAGATTTGGCGAGGGATGAGATTCCACTTGATCCGGTTGTTTATGATGCTATGATTCAAAAAGAAAAACAGGCTTTTGATGAATATGATTTGGTAATCACACTTCAACCAACTTCCCCATTGTTAAAAACTTCAACTTTAGATATGGCTATTGAAAAATTTGAAGATTTTGGGATAGATAGTGTATTGTCTGTTGTAGATGATAGGCATTTAAGTTGGAGATATAATGAGGATAATCAGAGATATTTCCCAAATTATGTTGAGAGAAAAAACAGACAATATTTGCCAAAAAATTTTAGAGAAACGGGAGCAATTCTTGCAACCCGCAGACATTGCATGCATGAAGATTCACGTTTAGGAGTTAATGTTGACTTAATTGAAGTATCACGTGAAGAAAGTGTCGATATTGATAATTATGAAGATTGGTGGATTGCTGAGAATTATCTGCAGAAAAAAAGAATAGCTATTGTCGTAAATGCTTATGATGAAATCGGCACTGGCCATGTTTACAGGTGTTTGTCAATTGCCTCTAAACTGGTTTTCCATGATGTATTATTTTTCCTTGATGAATCTCATCAGTTAGGAATCGACATTGTAAATAATTATAATTATCCATTCACTACATATGATGGCAGTGATGATTTATTAAATAAGTTAAGACAATACTCTCCACAGCTTGTAGTTAATGATATTTTAGACACTACTCGTGAATATGTTACTATCTTAAAAAATAATGGTTATTTTGTAGTTAATTTTGAGGATTTGGGAACTGGTACGGAAGTAGCTGATGTGGTCTTTGATGCATTATATGAGCATGAGATTGGTGAAAAAAATGTTTTCACAGGTCATAAATATTATATTTTAAAAGATGAATTTTACTTTCAACCTCAAAAAATCATCACTCAAGGGGTTAACAACATTTTAATCACCTTTGGCGGAACCGACCCAAATAATTTCACAGAAAAGGTCATTGATTCAATTTTAACTACTAATTATGAGGGAAGAATTAATGTAATACTTGGATTAGGTTACAGGGATATTGAAGGACTTATTTCTAAATATGAACCTTATCCGTCAATTCAAATTTATAAAAATGTTTTAAATATTAGTGAATTCATGTTCAAAGCAGATATAATATTTACTTCTTCTGGCAGAACAATGTATGAGGTTTGTTCACTGGGTGTTCCAACAATCTGTCTGTGTCAAAATGAAAGAGAGTTAACTCATGTCTTTGCTAACAGTAGAAATGGTTTTATTAATCTGGGTTTGGGTGTTGATGTTGGAAGGCAAGAAATAATCGATGAATTTATTAATTTAGTTAATAATTATGATTTAAGAAGAGAAATGAATGAAAAAATGTTGGCTACTGATTTAAAAGACGGTTTTGAAAATGTTTGGTCTATTGTTCGTGAAGAATATCGCAAATTTGTCCTAGAGGTAAAACATGAAAATTTTTAAAAGATACCCATATTTAATAGCAGAAATCGGTGTTAATTTTTATGACATTGCTAAAAAAGAAGGAATGTCTGACATGGCCGCAGCTAAATTCATGATTAATGAAGCAAAAGAATGTGGTGTAGATGCAGTAAAGTTTCAATCATATAAAGCTGAAACAATAGCATCAAAAAACTCTCCTGCTTATTGGGATTTATCTGAAGAGCCGACTACTTCTCAATTTGAACTGTTTAAAAAATTTGATAAGTTCGGTGTTGGGGAATACAGGGAACTTGCAGAGTATTGTCAAAATATCGGAATCAACTTTTTATCCACTCCATTTGATTTTGAAGCCGTTGATTATTTGGATGAATTCATGGATGTTTATAAAATTTCCTCTTCTGATTTAACGAATATTCCATTTATTCAATATATTGCAACTAAAAACAAACCTATTTTACTTTCCACCGGCGCATCAACATTAAATGAGATTAAAGCGGCAGTCAATGCTATTGAAGAAGTTTCCACTATCGATATTGCAATTATGCATTGTGTTTTATCTTATCCTACAGCATATGAGGATGCTAATTTGTTGATGATTAAAGATTTAGCTGCAAATTTCCCTGATTATGAAATAGGGTATTCTGATCACACAAAACCTGATAAGAATATGGCTGTTTTAACAACCGCTTATAGTTATGGAGCAGCAATAATTGAAAAACATTTCACATTAGATAAAACACTTCCGGGTAATGATCACTACCATGCAATGGATCCTGATGATGTTATTAAATTCAAATGGAATGTTCATTTCTTATCAAAAATTAATGGTAAAAAGAATAAACAGCCATTAATTTGCGAATCTTCTTCCAGAAGACAAGCAAGAAGATCAATCGTTGCCGCAAATGATATTAATAAAGGTGATGTGATAGCTGCTGAGGATTTAACATTCAAACGTCCGGGAACTGGTATTTATCCTTCCGAAATTGACTATGTCGTTGGAAAAACTGCAAAGATAGACATTTTGGAAGATACATTACTTGATTTTGACATGTTGGAATAATTTGGTGTTTAAATGGTTAGTGTTCGCGATATCTGTGAGGCATTTTTTAGTCTTGAAGAGAAATATAATCTTAATTATCAGGAAATTCAAGGCTGTTTTGCTTGGCAATTAATTAGAATGCATCTCTATTATGATATCACACGAAAAACACAAATGTTTGGAGCCCCCCAACAAAAATCTTTATCTCTTTTAGATAAGGTAAATTCATTTTTACCTTTTTTTAAAAATTCATTACTTCACAATCCTTTCACTGGAAAATACAATAAGGACATTTTAATTTTTGACCATTCCCGTAAGGTTATCTTTAATGACGAGTATTGTGATATTTACAGTAACTTTTTAGTGGACTTTTTAAGTGATGACTATTCATTTGAGGTTTTGGAATCTCCTTATTTAAATCATCATTTCACACAAAAACAGGATTATATCTCATACACTGATGCGATTCAGTTAGGTTCTTATATTCACAAAAAGCTTAACAAGATAGAATTTAGTCAAAGTGAAAAGGAACTTATTTTAAAAGTTCAAAATGAACTTGAATCAATTTTTAACATTGAGCTTAATATTCCATGGATGTTAACAACACATATTTTAAATTTTCAATATGATTATAAAAAATATATTGAGTTGTTTAAAAAAAGAAATCCTAAAATTGTGTTTGTTGTTGTAGCTTATGAAAATCATCCTATTGTAGCCGCCGCTAAACATCTGGGAATTGAAGTCATTGAACTTCAACATGGAACCATTACAGATTATCATTTAGGATATTCTTATCCTGAAAAAACTAGATTAAATGGCGAAATTCCCTATTTCCCAGATAAAATATTGTCTTTTGGAGATTATTGGCTGAATGAGGATACTTGTCCGATTATCCGGGAAAATGTCATTCCTATTGGATTTTCATATTTCGAATCCCAATCTAAAGACTTCATTGGCATTGAAGCTATTGATAATCAAATACTGTTCATATCTCAGGGGGTAATAGGCAGATATTTATCAAAACTCGCAGTTGAATTTGCAAAAACTCAAAAGGATTTAAAAATTATTTATAAATTGCATCCTGGAGAATATGCAACTTGGAGAGAAAACTATCCTGAATTAGCTGAAGTTTCAAGTTCTCACAATTTTGAAGTCATCGATAATAGTGAAGTTCCTTTGTATAAGTTATTGGCGGAATCTAATTATCAGGTGGGAGCATTTTCAACAGCTATCTATGAAGGTTTGATGTTTAATTGCAAAACATTTATTTTGGATGTTCCGGGAGTTGAATATCTAAATGATTTAATTGAAAAGGGTTATGTTTTTAAAATTAGGGATGCTGATGATTTAAATGATAATTTAGATGAATTCAAACCAGCTGTTTATGATAAAAATTTCTTTTTTAAGAATTTCGATAAAGGCCTGTTAAAGAGAGTGGTTGACAATGGATGAATATGTAAAATTCATCAAAAGAATTGGCATAGTGGGTATTGCAAATATATTAATATCTATCAGCGGATTAATATTCATTCCAATCATTACTAAGAGTTTTTCGACTGCGGATTATGGTGTTTGGTCTCAGGTAAATACGTTTGTATCTTTGGTTCCAAATATTGTTAATTTGGGTCTTCCATATACTATGGTGAGATTTTTAGCTGCTGAAAAGGACAAAACAATTATCAAGCAATCATTTTACTCAATGATGCTATTGGTTTTAGCGTCAACAATAGTCATGATTGTAGCATTGTCAATATTCTCAAACCAAATAGCTTTAGCTTTATTTGATGGAAGCATGCAGATAATGTACATCGTTATTGTGATGGCATTTTTCGCATGTTTAGATTTGATGTTATTGAGCTATTTTAGAACATTTCAGCAAATTACTCTTTATTCAACTTTCTTAGTGTTGCAGACTTATATTGGTGTGATATTAAGCATTATTTTAACATGGATGCATCAACCAATAGATGTGGTTGTTTTAGGGCGTTTGTCAGGTTTTCTTTTGGTATTTGTAGCAATGGCTATTTTAATTGTTAGGGATTTGGGTTTTACAACTAAACTTAAGAGTCTGAAGGATGA
Organism: Methanobrevibacter sp. V74; assembly: GCF_963082495.1. Classification (NCBI taxonomy): domain Archaea; kingdom Methanobacteriati; phylum Methanobacteriota; class Methanobacteria; order Methanobacteriales; family Methanobacteriaceae; genus Methanobrevibacter; species Methanobrevibacter sp. V74. The sequence continues at coordinate 118,322 of NZ_CAUJAN010000003.1, read as the reverse complement.
ATTGAAATTTGCCATTCCTACTGTTCCGAATAATGTATCTTCATGGGTTGTTGATTCATGTGATAAAATAGTTATCGGTGTTTTTCTAGGATCTGCTGCTGTAGGATGTTATTCTCCGGGTTATTCGCTAGGAAATATTATACTGATGTTTTTAACTCCATTTGCAGTTTTACTCCCCGCGGTATTGCCTGAATATTATGAAAAAGGGGATATGGATAAGGTAGATACATTTTTAACTTATTCATTGAAATATTATCTTTTAATCACTATTCCTGCTACAGTAGGTTTAAGTTTACTTTCTAAACCGGTGCTTTATATTTTAACTACAACCATTATTGCAGATAGCGGATATTTGGTCACTCCAATGGTGGCTTTAGGTGCAATGTTTATGGGTATATACGGTATCGTGAATAACATAATCATTTTAGAGAAAAAAACAATGATATTAAGCCATATATGGATTACTGTAGCTATTTTAAATATTGTATTGAATATATTTGCAGTTCCATATATTGGAATTTATGGAGCAGGTATAACCACTTTAATTTGTTATTTCTTTGCATTTGTAATTACTTTAATTTATTCTAAAAGATATGCTCGCTTACCATTTGATTATAAATCAATAGCTAAAATAATAATTGCATCAGTTGTGATGGGTGTGTTTGTTGGCATTGCAAATCCAACGGGCATCATTAATATTGCAATCGTTGTTTTGGGGGCGGTTGTAATTTACTTTGCAGTGTTGTTCTTGTTAAAGGGAATAAATAAAAAAGAAATAGAGTTAATTCAAAGTATGGTGTAAGTGAATTTTATTAGTGGAATTTCCCTTCTTGTTTTAATTCTTCATAATGGTCAATATCGCGATGTTTAAAGACTTTTGCAGGATGGCCTCCGGCTATTGCATATTTTTCAACATCTTTAACTACGACGCTTCCTGCCTGAATAATTGCACCTTCACAAATCCTTACTCCGGGCAATATTGTCACACGATTTCCTAGCCATACATTATCTTCAATTATAACGTCTTTTGAGATAATTGTATTGTCATAGGGTATCGCATCACCATTATCATAATTGTGGATGCTTGTAATTATCATGCATTCAATGCCTGAATGGAAATTGTCCCCGATAATGACATTGCCGTTTCCTTGAATTTTCATTCCATTAAAATTAACATTATTTCTCAAAGTGGTTTTTGGTGTAACGTAACTTTCCCCATTTACCTTGAAGCCGCTACCATAACTTTTTGCAACTCTCTGGCATCTATGTTGATAAAATTTTTTCTTTAATTTATCAAAAATCATAATATCTAAAAAAAGAAATTAAATTTCCGCAGAACAGTCTGCAGAATATTTATTAACTAAAACAGCACATTTGTCAATAGTTTCTTGGTCTAATTTAATAGTGCTATTTTTTATTTGATTTAATAATTCTTCAATGAATAAATCTTCATCAGTTAAAGGCATATTGATTACAACAACCTCATGGTTAATAAATCCAACTAATGGTTCAACAAAGCAATTTTTTATATTATTTTCGCTTAAAAAGTTAATTAAATCTTCCCCTAGGGACAATGCTTTTTGTTTTATTTTATTGTCTTGTGAAAACTTAGCCTGTTTAGTTGTATACCTGAACCTTCTTTCGCTTCCATAATTTGGAATTTCTTCAAGTTTATTTTCATCACTTTCACTAGAACCGATTAAATTTAAATTTTCATTTTCCGATTCTAATCTGAGTTTAGGATTATATTTTTGGGATAATAAAGCATAAATTCCAGTTGGACCAACAACTAAATGATTTATACCAGATGGAGCGGTTGGTATTTTAACATTGTAAAAGACATAGTATTCATTAGGAAGAGTCAATAAATGTTCCCGTATGATTCTTGATCTTTCTTCGGTTTGTTGAACGTCCCTAGTCTTATAAATTCCATAACATAATAAAATTACTCCAATAAATAATGTTATGATTCCCACACCACTGTTAATAGTTAATATTTCAATGATACTGCCTATAAAAATAAATGCTCCAATGATTAATATTGTCCGATTCATATCTATATTAACTTCATCATAATTTAATTCATCATTAAGTGAAGTTTCATTAGGCACTATTTCATCATTTTCAGGTTCTTTAATACTTATCCTATTGAGAAAACTTCCAGAACTCTTTTGTTTTTTTCCAGTATTGGGATAATATTTATCCATACTCTTAAAGAATTCTGTTTTAAGGAAATCCTTTAAAATATAATAATCATTTGTTTTTGGAATAGCAAATTCTTTTCCGAATTTAGATAAAACAGCATCAGGAATTGTAGTTCTTGCGGTTTTAATAAATGGTTCATCTTCAATTTCCTGTTCATTTCTCTCATCATGAGCTATCTGGAGCATACTTTCTTCTGAAAAGAATTCTCCAAGTTTGTCAGTAAATGATTTTAAAGAGTGGTCTTGTTCTTCATTTGTTATTTCTTCAGATGTTGGTTCGTTGACATTAGATTCCTGCTTTATGTTTTCAAGCTCTATTGTTCTCTCTTCAATATATTTATCCAATTCTTTATTCATGTCATCGTCTAAATATCTTAAAAATCCACCACAACTATCACATTCATAATCAAGTATGCTGTCGCTACTTTTAATTTTATATTTTAATCCGCAATCTTCACATTGAACAATATGGGAATTATCATATTTGAATGTATTAGTAAATGACTTGTTTTGCCTAATTTCACCATTAGAATAATTTTCTAAGTATTCTAAGTCACCTGCACATGAAGAACACTCAAATGTGGATATATCGTCATCATCATCGAGCTGGTATTTTGCACCACAGTTCTTACAGCATACAACTTTCATTATTATCCTCTTAAAATTGCTTTATGGTAATATTTTTTAATTTTTTTTATTATATATGTTTCTAATATTTATATAATGCAATTTTCATAAATGCTTTCAATTTGCTTGGAAACTTTATTCCAGTTATATTTCTCCTCGATAAGTTTTCTACCAGTTTTTCCAAATTCTTCACATAATTTTTCGTTATTCAATAATTTTTCAATACAATTACTCAAATCATCAGTATCAAATTCACATACAAGCCCCACAGAATCCTTAACCCATGTGTGGATATGATTATTTTTTGTTAAAATTAATGGCTTTGAACATGCCATTGCTTCAAGACCGCTGGTTGTAAATGATTCATAACGTGATGGCATGACAAATATGTCACAATCAATTAGCGCCTCAATTTTATCACTGCCAGTCAATACTCCTGGAAATATAACTTTTTCATTTAAGTCAAATTCGTTAATTAATTTCTCAACTTCCCCTTTAAAACCATAATCCTCACCAACTATTGCTAATTTGATATTGTCATTTGAAATCTGGTTAAAACTTTTAATTAACAAATCCAAACCTTTAATTTCATGAATTCTTCCTAAAAATAATATTAATTTATCATTTTCATCAATATTTAATCGGGATTTAAATTTGCCTTTCTCTGGAAAGTCAGTATAGTCCTCTAAATTTATGCCTAAGGGAACAATTTCAATATCTTCTTGTTTAATTCCCATTTTTAGATATTGTTCTTTTTCAACTTCTGTTAATGCAAATACTTTAGATGCATCGTGCAATATGTCAAATCCCCACACCTTATCGAAAATTTCTTTCATTTTTTCTTTTTGGAAAAATGGAAGAACAGACCCATGAGCTTGTAAAACATAAGGAATATTATTTTTTTTAGCATATCTGTGTGTCGCTATAGCTAAAGAGTGTCTGTGTTCATGTAGGTGGATTATATCAAAATTATTTATTGTTTTTTTAAGATATCTAATTAAAGAAATCGGCATGTCAATGGTAAGTTTTGTTTTAACACTATTTGAAATATTTCTAAAATAAAAAACCTTTATTCCATCAATATCCTCATTATAATTATTTTCAAGTTTAATTCGCTCTTGGCAGCTATCTGTAGTATAGACACACACGTCATGTCCATTTTCAACTTGTGTTTTAGCTATTTCATAAGCCGCATTTACAACTCCTCCAGCTGAAAAGCAAGGAGCAAAATATGTTACAACATGTAAAATATTCATATTAAACACTTTTTTTGTATAAATATAGGTTACCCATATTTTTTATTTCATCATAATTATTTAGCTTGTCTAGCTGTTTATTTGAAATATAATATGTAACATTACTTTCATCAATTGCCGTTTGGTTACTGTTGACTATTCCAACTACATTTTCACCTAACCACCAGCTATATGGGCGGAGATTGTATGCTCCAATTGATACTGTGTCATAATGAGGGTCATTGTCAACAATATACTTAGACATCTCTTCAGGATGTCTAAATTCATCGTTTACATCAAATGTTGAGGTAAAAGCAAATGCCTGTATAATGAATAACACGATTAAAATTATAGGTATGAAGCTTTTGTTGATTTTAAGATGATTATGAATTTGAGTAATTCCCATTAAAATAAAGTAGATTAATGGTGGAAAGACAGGTAAGATATACCTATTGACTTTTATGCTATAATAACTGTAAAAAATAAAGTTGGTTAAAATCCAACCTGCCATAAAATATCCTGTTTTATTCTCATTATCCTTGCCCATTAAGAACAATGTAAGTAGAGATAAAAGTATTGTAATAAATGAACTAATATGTGAAAAAGTCGCGATTGTTATGATTATGAGGGTTATGACAATGCCATCTTTCTTATTGAGTTTTCTTTTATTGTCATACAACCATAATCCGGCACCGATTAGCAATATTGCAAAAATGGCCCATGATAACACTGTCGGATTTTCTAAAATAGGATTGCCTTTGATTATGGTGTGGGAATTAGATATGAAATTAGGCAAATTCATTAAATAATAGCTTTCATCTGCATTGTATGCTGGATCGAGCTCAGATCCTTGCTGTCCAGTAATGCCTGAAGATATTTGATATCCAGCACCAAATTGGCCACTGCCCATTATTAGGAGTATTGCAAGAACAATAACGCCCAGTATTGCCGCGATTTCAATGCCTTTTATTATATATTTCTTATCTTCAGACTCAATTTTAAATCCTTTTTCATAAACATAGTATAACATTATTGCAGGCAACACTATCATTACAGAATATCTTGTGAAAACTCCTAAAACAAATAGGGTAAATAGATATTTGTAACATTTAGGGTTATTTTTAATAGCAATAATTGAAAATAACACAATCCAAATAGTCATTGTATTTGCAGGAATGTCTAAAGTGCCGTTTGCCAACCATGTTAGGTAAAGTGTAGATGCGGAATAAATTATTGTTCCGGTCAAACTCATTGTTTCATTAAAATATCTCTTTAACAACAAGTAAAAACCGATATTTCCCAATATTGCAAAAGCTCCGGTTACGATATAAATCACAGTTCTATCAACAAAGCCCATTCTAAAGAAAATCGATGTTATAAAACAAATTACTGGAGATAAATAAATATTGCTTGTAGAATGTATATTTTTTCCGGTATAATAAATTGAATTTAGTAAATAAACATAAACATCAGAACAATAAATGCCGAGATTAATATTAAATTTAATATAGTATGCAACTAAAACAGTAGTGAAAATTATGATAAATAATAAATAATATTTATCTTTTTGTTTTATATCCAAATCTTGTATCATTGCTTTTATTTTTTTAATATTTTTATATAAATATTAGATGGTTTTTAATTTAAAATGATCCAAAGATAAATGCAACAAACGCAATCAACATTCCAATTTTTAGATATTTGGCTACTTTAGCTGCAGTATTTCTGTTCTGTGATTTAATAATGGACATTGCACAGTAAAGAAACATTAAAACTGCAACTGCAATAACTACTAAATAATAAATTCCGAAAATGTGGTGGAAATAAAGTATGGGACATAATGCAGAGTCAATGATTATTAAAATAGTTGCAATAAGTGCAGGAACTTTTTCACCGATTAATATTGGTAATGTCTTAGCTCCGTCTGCTTTATCACCTTCTATATCCTCAATATCTTTAACAATTTCACGTGCAGTTGTCATTACAAAAGCAAAGAAACCTAAAAATATTGAAGTCATCACAATACTTGGATTGTTTATTGTATATCCTCCGAAGACAAATCCAAACCCGGTCATGAATCCTACAGCTAAATTTCCAATTAAAGGTGTTGCTTTTAGTTTATAAGCATATAAATAAAGTATCACATCAGCTATTAAAACTATGATAAATGGAATCCAGTTGTTTGTCAAATAACTAATTAAAAATCCACATATTGTTCCTGCTAAAAATAAGAGATATGCATAATTTTTTCCTTTTCTTAAGGAAATTCTACCTGAAGGAATAGGTCTTTCAGGTTTATTAATTAAATCAATATCATAATCAAAACAATCATTGATAACGTTTCCCGCTGCGGTTTCAAAAAATACTGTTATAATTGCAAGTATTATGGGAATGCTGATAGTTTTATCAATAAGCGCAATCAAAACTATTGAAATTGCTCCCATAATTGCATTTCCCGGCCTCAAAATTTCAACATATGGATTCATATAATTTCCTCAAGAATTTTTGAAAAGTTCTTTGCAGTATTTTTTAAAGAGTAATCCTCTGCAAATTCATTTCCACTATATTTTAATCCGTTATTATAATATTTGGAATAATAATCATAAATAGCTTTTTTACATTCACTAACGCCGGATACATGATATCCAATATTTGTTTTTTCAATTAACTCTTTAAGGGATCCTTCTTCATATCCAATTGATAAAACTGGCTTTTTACATCCAATGCAATCATAGATTTTTCCTGGAATAAACATTTTTTCCGATTCGTTCATCCAGGAGATTAACAATAACACATCCGAGTTCATCTGGTGTTGCAGGACTTCATTTTGAGTTATTCTTCCATGAATATTAACATTGTCCTGAATATTGTATTTTTGAGAAAGTTCTAAAAGGTTTGTCTCATCTCCATAAAAATCAATAATAATTTTATCTTTTTCTATTCTGTTTTCATTTATTAATTGATTTATCGCATCAAATAATATTGATGGGTCTCTTTTTCCATTATAAAGGGAACCGGCATAGATCAAAGTTAATTTTTCGCTGTGTTCTGTCTGTTTTGCACTTTCAAAATCTATTGGGTCGAAACCCGAAATGACAGGAATAATCTTTTTGCTTGGATGGATTCTTTGCAATGTCTGTTTAGCTAATTCAGTAGTTGTAGTCAATACATCAACATTTTCAAATGTTTTCATCTCTAATCTTTTTTCAAATTGCCTTCGAATAATGTTGTGATTAATATAGGGGTTCAAATTCCATAAATCTCTTAAATCAGCTACCCATGGAATGCCATATTTTTCTTTTAAATCATGAGCTATGAGATGTGAGGTCATGGGAGATGAGGTTGACATTATTGCATCTATTTTTTCATTTTCGATAATTTCAGATGCCACTTCAGTTGCAGGTTTCTTCCAATATTTCATGCTGTCTGGATATGCGAATATTTCTCCTGCAAGGGATAATGCTTTAGACATGAATTTATTGGACTGATCATTACCACTCACTTCACGTTTTCTACCGGCATTATTTTTATTGGAAATGGGCATAAATTTTGAAATCATGTCTCGGTAATCGCTTTCAACAACTCTAACATTGTCAATCTGCACTGTTTCATTTGAAGTTCTAGGTACAATTACAATAGGTTGCCAGCCAAGTGTTGGCAGGTATTTTGCAACACCTCTTAATCTTTTTGATGCAATTCCGGTGTCATGATTATAATTAAATGCAACATAAATGACTTTTTTCATCTTCTCTCTCAGGTTGTCATTTTCTTTAAAAGTATTAATAACATGATTTTTTAGCTTAAAATACACTTTAAACATAATAACTGTTTTTATATTATAATTTTTTATTTGCAAATAATTTATATATTTAACTATTGGATTTTTTTTGTTCTTATTATTATCATGCTCTTTTCTTTAAAAAATTAATTATATGGTGTAATCTGTTTTAATTATAAGTTTAAAGAGTATTTTGCCCATAAATTTATATATCTGATATATTTAAAAATATAGTTTGAAGTTTTATTTTATCATTCAATAAATTTCATATGCTGAAGCTATTTTTACTTAATATTTGGTGTAACTATGAGTTTGGAAGACTATTATCTTAAATTGCCCGATTTTATAAAATTCAATTCTAAAGTTCTAAAATTGAGTTTTGATATTGTAGGTAGGATTAATAGCTCCACGGGAGTGTCACCTCAAGACTACATTTCAGAATTATCTTCTAGGGATGATAAGTTTAAAAGAACTCATAGTAAATTTCAGGTATTATATGTGGAATTGCTTATTTTCATAGATAAGGTTTGTAATAAATATGGAATTGATTATTGGTTAGGTTTCGGTACGCTTTTAGGTGCTGTAAGGCATGGGGGTTTTATTCCCTGGGATGACGATATTGATTTAGTTGTTCTTAGAAAGGATTATAATAAGTTAATCGAAGCACTCCCAAAAGAACTCAATAAACATGATTTAAAAGAATTTTGCGGGTTAACATTACTTTTGGAAAATAGAAAAAATTATTTCAATGATTTTAATAGTGTTTATGATGTTAAAGATAAAGAGGGCAATAAAATAATTGATGGAAAATATAACTTTTTACAAATCGCCTGGTTAAAACCATTTGTTAAAATAGATCTCTTTCCTTTTGATTTTATTGAAGATGACAAGTTAGGTGATATTTATACTAAATTTGCACCTGCCCAGTATAAATTTTATCATGAAATGTTATCGAATAAATCTAAATATGTTGATCAAATTGATTTGGCTCGTAAGGAAGTTGGATTTACAGATTTGAAAACAAAGCAGTTTTCGGATACTATTGAAGGGGTTCCCCATTGGAAAATAAGAATTTTCGATACTGATAAAACATTTCCATTAACTTCCATAAAATTTGAAGGACATGAGTTTAATTGTCCTAAAAATGTTGATCATCATCTCACTTCAATGTTCGGCCCTCATTATATGGATTTTCCTGAAGTTATTGAGAATCATGATACATTGGAATTAATTGAAACTCAATTTAATTCAAAAGAAGAAATGGATAATTCTTTTGATGAAGCAATTAAATTCTTAAAAAATATTAATGAAAATTTCGAATAATTTGTAAAATAGCTCCATAAAACAATAATTTTATAAAGTATATAATGTAACATAATATTAGTATTTAAATTATTTTAAAGTATTAATTTTATATTAATTAATTAGCTGGTGTTTATATTGGAAAAAATTAAAATAGGAATTGTTGGATTAGGAAACTGTGCAAGTTCTTTAATCCAAGGAATACATTATTATGATGGTAAAGACCCAAAAGATGCAATAGGACTTATGCATTGGGATATTGGGGGATATACTCCTAGTGATATTGAAGTTGTTGCAGCATTCGATGTTGATGCAAGAAAAGTTGGTAAAACTATTGACGAAGCAATATTTGAAAAACCAAACTGCACAACTGTTTTCCAAAAAGATATTCCAAAATATGATGTCAAAGTAAGCATGGGTCATGTTTTAGATGGTGTTGCAGAACACATGTCTAATTATGATGATGAATACACATTTGTAGTAAGTGAAGAAGAGCCTGTTGATGTTGTTAGTGTTTTAAAAGAAAGTGGTGCTGAAATTCTAGTAAACTACTTGCCGGTAGGTTCTGAAGAAGCTGCAAGATACTATGCACAATGTGCACTTGATGCTGAAATCGCATATGTAAATTGTATGCCTGTATTTATAGTAAGTGATGACGAATGGGATGCTAAATTTAAAGCTAAAGGAATTCCTATTGTTGGTGACGATATTAAAGCTCAAATCGGTGCTACTATCACACACAGAACACTAGCTAGCTTATTCATGGATAGGGGTGTAAAACTGGATAGAACCTATCAAATTAATACTGGTGGTAACACTGACTTTTTAAACATGCTTAATCGTGAAAGATTGGATTCTAAAAAAGAATCTAAAACTGAAGCTGTTCAATCAGTATTAGATGAAAGAATGGATGACAGGGATATTCACATTGGTCCTAGTGACTATGTCCCATGGCAAAATGATAATAAATTATGTTTCCTTAGAATGGAAGGCCGTACATTTGGTGATGTTCCAATGAATATTGAACTTAGATTAAGTGTTGAAGACTCTCCAAACTCTGCAGGATGTGTAATTGATGCTGTAAGATGTTGTAAAATTGGTTTAGAAAGAGGAGTCGGTGGTCAATTAACTTCAATCTCCTCATATACTATGAAGCATCCTCCAATTCAATACACTGATGATGAAGCATATGAAAATGTCGAAAAATTCATTTCTGGGGAATTAGAAAGATAATTTTTCAATTTATTTCCTATATTTTTTAATTTTAAATAGATATTGTTTAATATCTATTAATGATTCATTTTATTTTTTGTTTTAACTTATTTTTAATGATTATTTAGGTATAATAACATAATTTATATAAACTAATAAGGACATATATTATAGTTGGATAATTTAAGATTACTTTATGATAAAAATTTAGAGAGGTGTAATTAATGGCTAAAGTAAGATTTACAGAAACAGCTCTTCGTGATGCTCACCAATCTTTACTAGCAACTAGGATGAGAACAAGAGACATGATTCCTATTGCTGAAGAGATGGATAAGGTAGGATATTTCTCTGTTGAAGCGTGGGGTGGAGCAACCTTTGATACTTGTATTAGATACTTAAACGAAGACCCTTGGGAAAGATTAAGACAATTAAAATCTGAATTTAAAAATACTCCAATTCAAATGCTTTTGAGAGGACAGAATTTAGTTGGTTATAAACATTATCCTGATGATGTAGTAACAAAATTTGTTGAAAAATCCTATGAAAACGGCGTCGATATATTTAGGATTTTCGATGCTTTAAATGATATTAGAAATATGGAAAAATCAATTAAAGTTGCTAAAGATCAAGGTGCACATGTTCAGGGAACAATAAGTTATACTTTAAGTCCAGCACATACATTAGATGATTTTGTTAATTTAGCAAAAGATTTAGAATCTCTTGATTGTGATTCAGTAGCAATTAAAGATATGGCAGGTTTAATAACTCCTACTGCTGCTTATGATTTAGTATCAAAACTTAAAGAAGAAACTGATTTGCTTGTAGATTTGCACTGTCATTGTACTAGTGGAATGACTCCAATTAGTTATTACGCTGCATGTCAGGCTGGAGTGGACATATTGGACACTGCAATTTCACCTCTTGCTTGGGGAACATCACAACCTCCAACAGAAAGTATTGTTGCATCACTACAAGGAACGGAATTTGATTCTGAATTGGATTTGAAATTATTGAATAATATTAAAAAATACTTCTTGAAAATCAAAGAAAAATACTTAGGAATACTCGATCCTATTTCTGAAAGTATTGATACTGATGTATTATTATATCAAATTCCAGGCGGAATGCTTTCAAATCTTATTTCACAATTAAAAGAACAAAATGCTCTTGATCGATACACTGATGTATTGGATGAAATGCCAAGAGTTAGAAAAGATATGGGTTATCCTCCACTTGTAACTCCAACAAGTCAAATTGTAGGTATCCAATCAGTAATGAACGTTTTAGGTGGAGAAAGATACAAAACAGTATCTAATGAAGTTAAAGAATACATGAAAGGAATGTATGGTAAACCACCAGCACCAGTAAATAACGCAATATCAAAAAGAATTATTGGTGATGAAGAAATAATTACCTGCAGGCCGGCAGATTTACTTGAACCTGAATTTGATAAATTCAAATCTGAAGGTAAAGAAAAAGGATTTGTAAAATCTGATGAAGATGCTTTAACTTATGCATTATACCCATCAATTGCACCTAAATTCCTTAAAGGTGAAGCTGAAGAAGAAGAACTTAAACTAGCTCATACAATCAATGATGATGGAATTGGCATACCAACTCAATATAATGTTGAAGTTGATGGAGATATGTTTGAAGTTAAAATCATGCCTACTGGGTTTATGGAAATTGAAGAAACTCAATCTGGAAACTTTAAACCGGTTGAAGGGGCAGTTACTTCACCAATGCAGGGTATGGTAATCAAACTCAATGTTAATGTTGGGGATAAAGTTTCACAAGGATCCACTATTGCTGTAATCGAAGCTATGAAGATGGAAAATGACATACAATCTGAAGTAAATGGTGTTGTTGAAGAAATATTCGTAGAAACTGGTGATGCAGTAAGTATTGGGGATACTTTGATGGTAATCAAATAGATTGCCGTTATATATTTCTTTTTTTTGAGAGTAGTGAGTGTTGGCAGCAATTATTTGATTTGGAATATTTCTCATTTTCTCCTTTTTGATAATTTTTTATCAATTATTTTACTATTTTATGGAATGGGTATTAAAATTAGTACTAAAACAGTGACTAAAATTATTGAAAAATTTACTTATAAAAATTGTGAAAAAATATTTGAGAAAACAATAATAAAAGTTAATGAAAAAGTTTCATTATATAATCCTTATGAATTAATCAACCCAGTTAATTTAAGAAATTTATTTTTTAATTTTTAATTATATTATATTTTTAAAATAAGTTTTACCTCTTTTCTAGCCTAATTAGATTATCAGCAATATTTTCACATCCAAATCGAGAAAAATCACCAGATTGATGGAATTCAGAAAACTCTGGAATAAAATCGGAAAGTTTATATTCTTTTAACTCCATACACTTCATGTGGAGCTTTGATATTGTTGTTTTTCATATTAATATTTAAGTTCCACATTTTATATTAATTTTACTACTTTTAAATTAAAAATAAAGAAAAAATTAAACGAAAAAAAATTCGTGGCTCAAAAACTAGTGAAAATTCAAATCACACAAGTTGAAAGAGAATTATTAAAAAGGTTTTTATACACAATATAATAATATTATTACTCATGGTAAAAGATGATAGAAGTGCATTAAATCCTTTCACAGGCAAAAAACATTTTGACATGGTAGATGATGATCAGTTCCTTCAAGAGTCGTATAATGAATATTATGGAATGATTAATCAAGCACAACTTTTAGATAATTCTCAAAACGGTCAAACAGTCATTAATGTAGCTATTAATTTAATTAATGCTGTTAATGAGTATTTAGCTAAAATTGATAGATTAGATTATGTTGAAGATTACTACGATTGGGATGTTCATTTAGTGGCAGAGGATACTGTAAATGCTTTTTGCATGCCTGGAGGTAAAATTGTCATGTTTTCAGGTATTTTGTCATTTGCAAATACTGAAGAGGAAATTGCATTTATTTTAGGTCATGAAATGGCACATGCACTTCTTGATCACTCAAGAACAAGAATCAGCGCTCAAAATGCTCAAAATGCTATAACTTCAGCTGCTTGGATTGGTAGTTTTGCAATGGATTTGGTAGGTTTGGGAGGGCTTGGTTCTCTAACTCGTGCAGCTACCAATGTTGTAAGCATTGGCTCTCAATTTTTCCTGATGAATCCGTGGGGAAGAGACCAGGAACTTGAAGCAGATCATTTAGGAATGCTTATAATTCATTGGGCAGGATATGATATTGCTCATATTCCTCATTTCTGGCAAGCAATGTCTAATCAAAACTCTAATGAGCACGATTTTTTCTCTACCCATCCTTCTGATTCTAAAAGAATTGCAGCCATGAACGAAATAATTGTTGAAATTAATAATGCTGATGATTTTCATTCAAAACCAGTTATTGGTGAAGTTCCTACTCCAAAATCAGAATTTAGTGATAGTCATTTGACTGAAAATAATATTAAATTTTGTCAAAACTGTGGAACTAAAGTCGGTTTGAATGATAAATTCTGTACAAATTGTGGTTTTAAATTTTAAGAAGAACTTAAATATCCTAATGTGAAAATAAGATTTAACGGTGGTTTTAATGGTTGGTAAACAGAAGTATGTGGAAAGGTCTTCTTATAGGGTTCGAGTTTTAAAAGCTATTGGTGGCGGTATTAAAATTCCAACTCAAATCGCTGATGATAGTGGGATATTGCGCAGTCATATTTCTAATGTCTTGACAGAACTTAAAAATGAAGAATTAGTCGAATGTCTCAATCCCAATGCTAAAAAAGGCCGTCTTTATAGATTGACTGATGAAGGCATTGATATTTTAGAAAATATTAAATAGTTAATGTTTCATCGAAACATTTCTATGATATAAATTATTAATATGTTGTGAATAAGTTAAATATAACTTATTAATATGCAACTTGGGGATATGAAAACAGCACCTCAAAACGAAATATTTGATTTAATTTTTATCATGGATCGTAGTGGATCTATTATAGGCTCAGAAAAAGATACAATTGGCGGATTTAATTCTTTTATTCAAAGAGAAATGAAAAAAGACTCAGAAACTACAGTACTTTTTGAATGCTCTATTTCGCCTAACGCAACTTTCACAAACACCACAAGGTTCCTCTTCTCCTTTATAGCAGGAATAACTTAATTTCATTGGAGCACCAATTTTAACACCAAATTCAACTAATTCCTCTTTGGTTAAATCAATACATGGTGCTTCAATTTTAATATTATTTGGTGAACCAACCTTAATTAACTCATTAAACTCTTTTAAAAAATTTTTGGAATTGTCTGGAAAAGTAGCGCCTTCTTCATTATTCCAACCAACAATGATTATCTGGGCACCAATGCTTTCAGCATAAGAAAGGGCGATAGATGTAAAAACAGTATTTCTGGCAGGAACCCAAACATTACTGGCGGTTTCACTGCTTTTATCTAAATCATTCAAATCACTTTCAGATACTTCAGGAACATCTTCATCAGTATTTAAACTTGAATTGCTAATATCTGAAAGCCAAGGAAGGTCAATTACTTCATGATTCCAACCCATTTTTTCACAAATTTTTTTAGATACAATTATTTCTTGTGTTGCAGCTTTTTGACCATAATTAAAGGTTATTGCAAGGATTTCGTAATCATTATCAAATACAGTTGTTGCAACAGTACAATCAAGACCTCCTGAAAAAACTGATACTGCCTTTTTCATTTTATTATCTCCTTAACCTTCATCAAAGCCAAACCGCTGTCTTTTGCAATTTTTTTCAAATCCTCGTATTCAGGTCTTTTGGAAATTACTTCGCCATTAACATAACCTATTTTAAATGTTACCTCATAAGTTTCACCGTTAATTTCATAACTTTTTGTTTCAAATTCTCTTTTGGCTATTCCTCTATGAGTATTAGGTGCAATTCTAATGCCTAAACTGCCGGTCTCTTTAAAGATAGTTTCAATCATTATTTCTCTGTATTTTTTTTTGGATATTACTTTTAAAAGACTTCCTTGACGATTTTTTTTCATTATAATTGGAGTTACTGATACATCACTGGCGCCTGAATCTAAAAGCACATCAAATAAATAACCGATTTCTTCACCAGTTAAATGATCAAGATTTGTTTCAATAACATCGATTTCATCACTTTCAGTCATGTCTGAACTTTCAATTATTCTTAAAACATTTGGATGTTTAAAATCTTTTCTTCCAGCTCCATAACCTGCTTTTTTAACTTTAATTTGAGGAATAAAATCTTTAATTTCATCACATAATTCCATATAAATGGCCGCGCCTGTTGGTGTTGCAAGTTCACTATCTACCGGACCACCTATCATTTTAGCATCTTTTAAGATTTCAACAACGGCTGGTGCAGGAACAGGTATTATGCCATGACATGTTTTAACTCTACCTCCTCCAATAGCTATTGGTAGGCCAATTATTTTTTGATTATCATAACCTAGTGAATAATATGCATAAACAGAACCTATCACATCAGCAACGGCATCACTAGCTCCTACTTCATGAAAATGAACTTCGTCAAGACTTTTGCCGTGAACTTTGCTTTCACTTTCAGCAATTCTTTCAAATATTTTAACAGAAGTATTTATGATTTTTTCATCCAGATCCAGCTCTTTAATTTTTGATATAAATTCCTTAAAATCAATAGAGTGGTTATGTTCAAGCATTTCAACATGGCAGAATGTTGAAATGATCCCGCATTTTGAAACTTTAGTGAATGTAACTTCAACTTTTCCAAATTCTAAAGCTGATTTTTCCATAACTTCTTTTAATTTGTCTGCATCTGCTCCTAAATCAACAAATGCTCCTATTAGCATGTTTCCCGCTATTCCACTAGACTGTGGATCAATAATAATTGTCATGTGTTAGGTCCTTTTTGATATTATAATATAGGTTTAAATTAAATAATTAATATATATTATCTCATGGAATTTAATATCATCGAAAAAGATTATGGTATTTGCATCAATAATCCAAATCATTTTTTAGCATTCAGTGATTTCACTGTAAGTGATGGGATTGATATTGTCCAAAATGTTAATATAATCAAATCTAAGAATGAATTTGAAGCTACAGCTAAAAGAGCAGAAGTTTTTAACAATATGGAAGGTTCATATATTGCTCAAGCAACCGAATCTTTAAACTACTTTAAAAACACTTATGATGATTTATCTATTTTTACTTTCATGGCAAATGATGTCATTGTCGATGATTTTGCTGATAAATTACAAGTTGCAAATTCACATAAAGGTTTTACTGATGCAAGAATTAATTTAAGTCATGTAATTTATATTGATAAAGCAATCTCGCCAAAGGATTTACTTAAAATCTTTAAATTAGTAGCCAGTACTAAGGCTAAAACATTAGCTAATATGGGTTTGCCTTTACATATTCAATATATTTTAAATGATAATGATTTTTTAGCAGTATTGTCTAATGTTTCAGATAATGGTGGCGGATCTTTGGATATTAATAATGCAAAATGGGATGATATTGATTTTGAAGATTTAAAAATACGAATTAGTGATGCTATTGAGATAAGTATGGAAGACGCATTTAAAAATCTCAAGCTAAGCTTTGGCATTCTTGATTACTTGGTATCTGAAGGAATACAGATAGGTGATTTAGTTGATGCTGGAATGGAACTTTTACATGATGTTGAAATAACTCCGGTGTTAAAAGATAAAATGACAGCACAAATTTTCAAATCATTAATTGATATTAATGTTATTGCATTATTGATGGCAGGTATTAGGCTAGAGCAAGATTTAAATCATAACCGCCTGAGGGAAGTTGCTACTTGTGATGATTCAACTTATCTTTATGGGGATGAGGTATTGGGTTTTGCAATTTCAAATCAAATTGCTGGAACAAAAGCTGCATTCAATTTCAAAAGATACAATGAAATTAAACCTGGAATCATTGGAGGTTTGCCTCCGGTGCTTGATAATATTTTCGCCGGATTGATTGCAGGATGCATATCTAAAATATTTGAGGAATAATTATGGAAGATGATAGTTACTTTGAAGATGAAGAATTTTCACCAATAAAATCCATTTTAGGACTTTTAACATTCTCAACAATACTTCCAATCAATGTTTTCACATCGATTGAGTATATGACTAAATTAACATGGGTATGGCCATTTTTACATATATTGATTGGTATTTTAGCGGCAATTTGTGGTTATATTTCACTTGAGTTCTTACATTTAAATTCATTTTTCACGGCTGCTGTTGTATATGCATTTTTGATGATAATAACTGGTTATAATCATCTTGATGGTGTAATGGACATGGCCGATGGGGTTATGGTTCATGGGGATGCTGAAAAGAAAATTAGGGTAATGAAAGATTCTAGTGTGGGTGCTGGGGGAATTGCTACACTGTTTTTAGTTGCAAGTCTCACAATTGCTGGAATTTACAATATTCTTGATTATAATTTTATAATGGGTATTATAATATGTGAAATGTCTGCAAAAACATCTTTATTGACTACTGCATTGCTATCAGAACCTTTAACACCAGGTATTGGTAGCTATTTTATAAAAGAAACTAATGTTCCTAATTATTATGCTTCAACAGTGATTGTAGCAATTATTGCATATTTGCTTGGTGGATGGATTGGTATTGCGGGTGTTCTAGGTGCAATGCTTTCCGGTGTTATAATCGCAAATATTGCAAAACGTAATTTTATTTTAGCTAATGGTGATGTTTTAGGAATGAGTAATGAAGTTGGACGTTTATTATCATTATTATTCATGGCAATAACATTGTTTTTCATTTAAATAAATTTAATGGCTTAAATTCAATATTTTAAGTAATTTATAGATTATTTTACATATTGGGGAGTTTAATTTAGTAGTGATGAGATTTGCCCATATTTAACAAATTTCCAATATTTATTTCTCATATTAATAAATCTTGCATTGAAAATTAATGCAATGCATGCATCAAATTTATTGCAAAAGTTAGTTAGAAGTGGTTTTTCTCATCAAATTTATATAATTTTAACAAGTAATAATTAACTGATTAATATGGTTGTTAATGTTTTAAGATTAGATCACAGATTAAAGAGGGATACTAGAATTACAACTCATGTTTGTCTAACCGCCCGTGCATTTGGTGCAAGTAAAATATACTTGGCTGGTGAGAAGGATACTCAGTTAATGGAAAATGTTAAAGACACCGCTTCAAGATTTGGCGGGAATTTTAAGATTGAATATGCTGAAAGTTACATGGGAGTAATTAACAAATGGAAGGCAGATGGTGGAAAGGTTGTGCATTTGACAATGTATGGTACACAAGCTCATATAACTGCAACTGAAGTAAGAGAAGATGGATCAGATATTTTAATTATTGTTGGTGGTTCCAAAGTTCCTGGAAAAGTTTATAAGGCTGCTGATTGGAATGTTTCTGTAACAACACAGCCTCATTCTGAAGTTTCTTCCCTTGCAATATTTCAACACTTGTTGATGGATGGTAAGGAATTCGATTTAGAATTTGAAAATCCAGTATTGGAAGTAATTCCAACAGCTCATGGTAAAAACGTTAATGTTCACAATGAAAATCGTTAAGAGATAAAGTCATCTAATCTTTTTATGGCTTTTAACTTTTCATCTTTTTTTATTCGTGCCCGGTCAAGTGCATCTCGTATAGTCTGGATAGAATTATCATATGTCTCTCTATCAACCGGATATGGAAAACCGTCTTTGCCTCCATGTGTAAAGCTATATTTGACGGGATCCTTCCAACTTGCAGGTTCGCCATAAACAAGGTCGGATATTAAAGCAAGCGCTCTTATTTTTTTAGGGCCAATGCCATTCAGTAAAATCAATTCTTCATAGTTTTCAGGTTGGATTTCCCAAGCTTTTGTTAGCACTTCAAATTCTTTATCAGAAATGTCCATGTCAAGTACTGGATGATGAGAGGGCATTGAAAAATCTTCTAAAAGCATTTGATTATCTTTTCTTTTAAAATATTGTCTTAAATGATTTGGATTGTCATTAATTAAATCAACACTAATTTTTTGTGCTTCTTCGCTATCTTTTGAAGACATATTTAATGTATTGGGAGTTTTTAAATCACATGAGATTCCGCTGTGAGGTTCATTTAATAATTTATCTATTTCATTACCTAACCAATGATAACGTCTAGCATATTTATTTTCACCATTCAATCCTTGTTGAACAACTGCCCAGTCTCCTTTTTCAGTTATAAAGAAGTTATGTTGGTATAATGTGTAGCCATCTTGAATACATGAGTTATCAATCTTAGCAGATAATTTACTTGTTTCAACTAATTTTTCTGTGGTTTTTGTTTTTAAATTAAACACATCTCCAGCATGTTTTATCCCTTCAGGTGTTTTTCTCGATCTTCCACCTTTCCCTCCAGTTAAATAAATTCCATGCTCTTCAGGGGATAAGGATGATTTCAAAGCACCAAGGGTTGTTGTGGTAGTTCCAGAGGAGTGCCAATCAAAACCTAGGACACAAGAAAATGCTTGAAACCAATAAGGATTGGAAATACGATTTAAAAATTCTTCTAAACTATATTCCTCAATAATTACTGAAGCTAATGCTCCAGATAGGTCAACCATTCTTGAAAATAACCAACGTGGAGGATGCCCTCTGTGAAGTGGTAAATTAACTGATCCTCTTTTTTGCATGGATAATATTATCTTTAACATAGATATTAGTGTTTCACTAAGAGCATTTGAAAAGTATTTATTTTTCAATGACACTTATTTTATACATTTTTCTTCTAATCAAACAAAACTTTAATAAATGATGCTGACTAAAATAGTTACTGTTAGATTTATTAACAATTTATATAATCAAAATTATAAAGGAGCTTATATTATGACTATAGATAACGGAGATTTTGTTAGAGTAAATTTCACTGGTAAAATAAAAGACACTGATGAAGTATTTGACACTACTTATGAAGAAATTGCAGAAGAAGCTGAAATTTTTGATGTTAAAAAAGCCTACAAACCAATTCCAATTGTTGTAGGTGGAAACCACTTATTGCCTGCTATTGAAGAGGCAATTATTGGATTAGAAGAAGGTGACAAGAAAACTATTGAAGTGGATTCTGATAATGCTTTCGGCCCTAGGGATCATTCATTAATTCAATTAGTGCCTATGAGAGAATTCAAAAAACAAGGTATGACTCCGGTTCAAGGTATGAAAATCCAATCTGATGGTGAAACTGGTAAAATCTTAACTGTTAATGGTGGAAGAGTAAAAATCGACTTTAACCATGAATTAGCTGGAAAAGACTTAGTTTATGAAGTTGAAGTAACTGAAATCATTGAAGATGAAAAAGATAAAATCAAAAGTATGATTGAGTTACATTACTCTAATTCTAATGTCGATGTTGAAAAAACTGAAATTGACATAGTTGATGGTGTTGCAAACATCAAATTAGATGAAATGGCTAAATTTGACCAACAACCCTACATGGACATTACTTTTGCAAGATTCAGAATAGCTAAAGATATCTGGGATAACATCGATGAAATTAATAATGTTAATTTCATTGATTCCTTTGAGAAAAAAGAAGAAACTGAAGATGAAGAAGAAGCAGAAGAATAATCTTCATATTCTCTAACAATGGGAATAAAAAGATATTAAGAATATAACAAATAACTATTAGTTCAATTTGAATTGATAGAATACTGAGAGTTATCTTGCCTTATAACTCTTATTATTTATTTTTTTAAGGGATTTGCCAATATTTTAGTTTTTTAATATTTATATCAATTTTTAAGGTAATTTATTCTGTTTTTGAGAGTGGTTATGCTTTTTTTTGTTGGAAGGTTTTAATCGTAATTTTTATTGGAGTTGAATTTCAAAATTAATTTGAACTTCCATTTTTTGAATTTATGTGTTTTCGGTTTGAAATTTAAAAAAGAAGTGGATTTAAATTAAATTTAATCCACCGATTTGTATTTGACTTTTTAAGTTAATCACATTATCAGATATGTTATTTCCAGTATATTCAGTATAATACCCAGTATCTTTTGAAGTGTAGGATTCAGCGTTCACTCCACCTAATCTTTCATGGGATTTTAAATTTAAGTTTCCATTAGGTTCCATGTTTATACCGCCAATAACGATTTCAGAGTTCATATCAACTTTATTTTTAGCATTTCCGAGGATATTTGCTCCTCCGGTGTTTATAGTTGTGTTAATTTTCTTTACATTTCCGTTGGTGAGTATTAAGTTTTCGCCGCCGAGTATAATTTTGGAGTTAAAGTTTTTAACGTCTCCATTTTCAAAGTTAGCAGTTAATCCTCCAATAGCTATGTCTGAGTTGATATTGTATTGGTATTTATTGCTTAGTTCAAATGTCGTATCTGATCTATTGGACTCGAGGTTTATATTTAAAGTATCTCCGTTTTTTGTGTAGTTAAATTTAACTGGGTCTTTGGAATCACTGGTAATGTTGTAAATATTGTCTTTATCTGTGAAATTAATTTTAACTCCACCTATTTCTTGTTTTAAGTTTATATTTACAGTTTTTATTCCATTTAAGTCATTTTTGGTTAAATTTAATTGCCCATCATTAAATTCAGTTAGATTGTAATCTTTCTTTTCATTAGAACTATTGATTGAAAAGATGGTGGCCGCAAATATTGAAAAGACAAGTCCAATAATTATAATTATTCCTAGAATTTTATAATTGTTCATAATATTAACCCCATTATAATAATTAAAATTAAAATTACTAATGCATATGATGCGATAAATGATTTACCGTATCCAAATTCAAACACACTATTTACAGCTATAACATTTACAATTAATTTCCATAAATCCACAAGTATGATTAATGGTATTACTATCAGGTTACCTGTAAGTAAGGCAATTCCAATACCTGGGATGATTAAAGCATATAAAGCCCCATCATAACACATTAAATTATATAATTGGCTAAATTCAGCATCTGCTTTATAAATCATTGCAATAACATAGGTTATTAGACTGTGTATTAATTTAGAGATTAACGCTCCAATTATTAAAGTAATTATAAGTATTATTGTAATAATTACACTTTTTGTTAAAATTCCAAAAATCAGTCCTAAAATTGCCATATAAAAAATTAATGAAAAAACTCCATCATAATTATGGGTTGCTTTTTTTTCACTAAATAATTCATCTGGATTTAAGAAAACTTTAGCACTATTTGTGAAAAATTCCATTATTTTAGTTTTCATGAAATTATATTAATTTATCATTATTAATATACTTTAAGCTAGATTTATTAAAAAGAGTATAAAGTGTGGATTTTTTTTAATGGATTTATCAATAATCTAGTTTTATAATAATTTCCTTTTAATGTATTTTTATCCTTTGGTTTGTTTGCGGGAGGTTAAAAAGTTAGCTGATAGAATTCTCTTTGATTTTTATTTTTAATCTTTTTATTTCATATTTTTTGGCACTTTCAAAAAACTTGTGTGATAGATTATTTTTTGATTAACTTATTCACTTAAATTATTTCACGATAATCGAGTTATTAACTTTAAAATATAAAAATAACCTAAAATTTTTAATAAAATTTTGTTTAAAATGAAATCACAAGTTTTTGAAAGAACTTGATTCACATTATAAAAAAGATTAATAACGACTCTTTCAAAAACTTTGTTGATTTTCAAAATCCTTTTTGCGATTGTCATTCCAAATTAAATCTCTGCGATAGATTCGTTTTAAAACACCTCGTTTGGTCTTGAATGTTCTTTTTCTAGATTTTGGCATTGTTTTTTGGAAGGCATTTTCAATTTTGTTACTTGTTTTTTCAATTCGTTTATCTTTTAAGTGATGAATAAAGCTTTTATATCGAGGAGTGATTGATTTTCTGATTATTTTGTAAATAACTGGATGAAAATCATCTTTGCGATAAATTAAAGATTGTACTTCATTTTTGAATTCATCGTAATCATTTAAATCGAATAAATCTTTGATTATTTTCAGTTGTTTGTGGCATTCTTGATATTCTTCGTCAGAAATGAGATTTTTATCTTTAAAAGTTTTTAATTGTTTATTTAAACTTTTTTTAGTATGGAAAATACATAATTGGTGTTTAAAACCTAGTTTTGGTATAATTGAGGCATATTTTTTATCTAAATCTGTTGTGATTGCAATTTTATTTTTATTTACTGTAGATTCTCTTAAAAACTTCTCAACAGTGTTTTCATCTTCAGTATCGTAAATTGCATCGGCTACGATGCAATTTGAAATTGAATCAAGTAAGGTGTGTCGATATTTCCATTCTCCATTGATTTTTATCCATTCTACATCAAAGACATAATATCCCGAGCAACGACCTAAATCAAATTCTAAAATGTTTTCATCAACAAAAAGCCAAATTTTCAATCGTTTGATGTGAAACTGTTATTCCAAAGAATTTTTTAAAAGATTTACAAACATTTTTCAAGCTTCCCAGATAATCTGAAATTAAATGCTCTGATTTACTTTTCAATTCATTCGTAAAATTACTGTTTTTATCAACAAGACTTGTTAAATCAGTTTGAAAGGTTTTACCACAACGTTTACAAATATAACGCTGAACTTTCACCTTAGTTTTGCCTATTTCTTTAAATACTAATGTTCTTTTTGTAAAACCATATTTAACTACATGACGAGTTCCACAATGAGGGCATCGAGCTAAACTCATTTTAAAATACGGAACATCCTTCTTAAAACTCAAATCAAAAGATTTCAGAGCCTTTTGACAGGATTTAAAAATTTTCACAAAACAAGGATCTGAAAGGACAAATCCATCATTAAAATCACAAAATATATATTGTTTAACATCTAAAATACTATTTGGAGTATTTGTTTTTTGATTAGGCATAATAAAAACTTTTACTCCACCCTATTTATTAAATTTAACTATTTTTAGACAAAATTAAAAATTCCAAACTAATTTTCATCAAAAAATTTCAAATCAACAAAGTTTTTGAAAGAGCCTTAATAACTAAATTAAATACATATATATTAAGCAAGTATATTATTATAATACTTGAAAGTTAAGGAGAAAAAACATGAATAAAAAAATAATAAGTGTAATAATTATAATCTGTAGCTATTACAACATTATTAATGGGTGAGAATAACTCTAACTCTAATAATACTAAAGGCACGTCAGATAATGACAATTATAAACTACAAATTAATACCACTGGAAAATGGAGACTAGATTTAACTATAAATGGAAAATACTCAAGTGACGAAAGTACTGGACAAAAAACTATTGATGTTGGAGATGTTGAAACTGCTAGTGTAACTGTCAATCAATATGAAGGTGGACCAACGGATGTTTATTTACTTGATCCAAATAATAATGTAGTTGGTGAAGGTAGTACTTCAAGTGAGGGTGTAGGAACTATCTATTTCTATTACAGTAAATAATTATTTGAAAGGATGTTTAAACTTCCTTTACTTTTTTTATTAAATATTATTATTAATCTTGTAGAAATCATCATTTAAATACTTTGATTGTTCAGTAAATATTATATAATGCATTTGAGTTTAGTTTCTTGTTTTGTAGTTGTACTTTTATTATAGTTTCCTCAGTTGAATCTCTTTTTATCACAAATATTGCATTTACATTCATTGTTTGTGTATATGTCTCTTTTCAAAAGATTTTCACTATTTAATATAATTGTCCAGTTTTCACTAAAAACTAATTTCTCTTCATCATCGACTATCTGAAATATTCCAGGATATGCTAATATTTTACCTCCAGACATACAATATGCATTAACTTCATTCTTATTATCTAAATGAAACTCCCAATCATAGTCATAAACATAATCATAGTGACCAATTTTAATTAAAAACTCTTCAACTGTTTTAATCAATAGATACCACAGTTAAAATCATTCCACACTCATGAGCATTATATAATAATTCTGCATTGCCAATATCATCATAATACCACTTATAAATCATTTCTAAGAATTTATTATCATTAACAGTATCATAATGCTCTTTATCTGTATGGATTAATTGGACTTCTATCATCTTTAACCATTATCACATGCCAAAACAAATAGGCGAGGCAATTAATGTGTTCACAAATCATATTAGCAACTTTTGGCACGATTAAGAAAATATGGTCTTGTTTATAATATAACATCTCGAATCCTTAAAGGAAAACTTTAATCATTAACAACAGATGGAAAAAGAGTTTTAGAACTATATTAAAGAACAAGAACATATTCTAAACAATCATCGCTCCAATTAATTATTACACTAAATATAAACCCTAGAGAAATAACAATTGAAAAACAGATACAGTTAAAAGCAATAATAAAAATGCAACTATCAATCAGTTAACAATTGGCCCATTCTATTCAATCACCACTAGATTTGTCAACAGATTTCTAGTTTGTTTAGTGGTGCTATTTTTTAACTTTTTTGTTTAAACTGGAGCTATAAAAATATTTTTTTATTTTTAGCATGTTTGTATATTTTCATTATTGTTGAAATTAGCAGTTGAATCCCATTGATCGTGTCATGATGATTCTTTGTTAATTGGGTATATGTCTGTTTAACTGTATCATTAGATTGATATTAACTCCAAAGTAAATGCAGAGCTAATATGTAACTGCATTTTTCAGCATATGATTGGCAAATGAGTATAATGGGAATTTCATGATTTTTGAAGGTTCAATGCCAAATTTCAGTAAAAATTTGATTTATTTTTAAAATAACTCTAATTATTGTTTTTTTATTTAAATAATCTTATTTCCTTTGTGGATAGCTACTATTCCAGGAATATTTTTTACTTTTAACTCAAACATGGCTTCCATGCCTTCATTTTCAAACAAAACACACTTTTTTTCTAAAACTTTGTTTGTAAGGAGAGCTGCAACTGGCGGTGTTATTACAAATATGGAATTATTTTCATCTAATGATTTAGCAGTCCCATCGCTTAACATTCCTTTTCCAATGTGTATTTTAACTCCAGATTTACTTAATGGTGCTATTGTAGATTCAATTTCTACCTTGCTGCTGGTAGTAGGTGCTATTCCTGCATTACTAAAAGCCGTATGCATTATTACGCTGCCATCTAAATCAAAAGGAACTTCATTTTTTTCAATTAACTCAACAAGTTGCGGAAGTGCCGCGTCACGTCCGGTGTAAATTGTTCCGGAAATTTGTATCTTATCTCCAACTTTTAGATTGTCAATATCTCCATTACTAATTGGTGTTGTCAGAGGTTTCATAATTATAATATTTATTTTATTTTTTAATAAATTTTCTAATTTATCATGATTTGACATAAAATATTTAAATGTTCATTAACATAAGTAACATACATTCTAGATTTATTTATCATAGAATTATTAAGGAGATTCAAAATTGATTATTATTGACGAAAAATTGTGTAAAGGTTGTCATCTTTGCTTATTCATGTGTTATAAAAATGTTTATGCAATATCTCCAGAGATTAATAAAAAAGGAGTGCAATTACCATTTGTTAAATTTGAAGAGAGATGTAATAAATGCGGTACTTGTGAAGTTGCATGCCCTGACCAGGCTATAACTGTGGATTTGCCGGATAATTGGTGGATGCAAGAGGACAACAATATGAATTTTAATCCTTATTTCACAAGGGGGAAAAAGTAGGTGTTATGAATGGCTGAAGAATTTTTTATTCAAGGAAATGAAGCATGTGCTAAAGGAGCATTAACTGCAGGATGTAGATTTTTTGCAGGTTATCCTATTACTCCGTCTACTGAAGTAGCGGAAACTTTAGCTCGTGAGTTACCAAAAGTGGGAGGTTCATTTGTTCAGATGGAAGATGAAATCGCATCAGCAGGTGCGATTATTGGAGGTTCTTGGGGAGGATCCAAATCAATGACTGCAACATCAGGGCCTGGTATTTCCTTAATGCAAGAAAATATAGGATACGCGTTTATAAGTGAAACCCCTATTGTCATTGTCAATGTTCAAAGAGGTTCTCCTTCAACTGCTCAACCAACTATGGCAGCGCAAGGCGATATGATGCAAGCACGTTGGGGATCTCACGGAGATTATGAACCAATAGCATTATCCCCATCAAGTGTTCAGGAATTTTTCGATTTTACAATAAAAGCATTTAACTTATCCGAGGAATACAGATGCCCAGTATTTGTAATGGCTGATGAAATTATAGGACACATGAGAGAAAAAATCACTGTTGAAGATGATATTGAGATTGTTCCAAGAAAAAGGTCTGAAAAAATTGAGGGCTATTTGCCATTTAAGAATGTTGAAAATGGAACAAATCCAATGCCTTCATTTGGTGACGGATTCAATATTCATGTAACCGGACTTACTCATGATGAAAGAGGTTATCCAGATACAAACAATCCTGAAACTCATGAAAAACTTGTTCAAAGAATTTGTGATAAAATTTTAAACAATAGAGATAAAATTTGCTCTGTCAAATCTGAATATTGTGAAGATGCGGATGTTATTATTGTTTCTTATGGTTCACCGGTTAGATCAGCTGTTGAAGCTACAAGAAGAGCTAGAGATAATAATCAAAAAGTAGGTTATGTTAAAATTGATACTCCATGGCCGTTTCCAGAAGAACAGTTAAAAGAACTTACAAAAAATGCAGGCGATGTAGTCGTCGTTGAAATGAATTTGGGTCAAATGTATTATGAAGTTGACCGTGTACTTAAAGATACTAATGTGCACTTAATGGGAGTTATTGGTGGATTATTGCCTACTCCAGATGAAATTTTAGATAAAATTGATAAAATAGGAGGAAACTAAATGACCGAACATAAAGAAAATAGGTTTCTCCCTTATTTAAGAGAAGATAGATTGCCTCATATTTTCTGTCCGGGTTGTGGAAACGGAGCAATTATTAATGCTTTTTTAACTGCAATGGAAAAGACAGGAATGGATTTTGATAATATTGCAATGGTTTCAGGAATCGGATGTTCTTCAAGAATTCCTGGTTATCTTAATTGTGATTCCCTACACACTACTCATGGAAGAGCGTTAAGTTTCGCAACCGGTTTAAAAACAGCCAATAAGGATTTGGATGTTGTTGTTTTTACCGGTGACGGTGATGCAGCTTCTATTGGAGGCAATCATTTAATTCATGCAGCTAGAAGAAACATTAATTTAACCGTAATTTGTATCAATAATAATATTTACGGCATGACTGGGGGTCAAATCAGCCCTACATCTCCTAAAGGTAGTTTCGGAACAACTGCTCCTTATGGTAATCCAGATACTCCATTTAATTTAGCTGAACTTGTTGCAGCATCTGGTGCAAGTTATTCTGCAAGATGGACAACAGTTCAATTGGACAACTTAATTCTTTCAATTAAAGAGGGATTGGAAAATCCCGGTTTTTCATTTATTGAAGTTGCAACCCAATGTCCAACATATTTTGGTCGTAAAAATAAACTTAAAACCCCTACTGCAATGGCTGCAGTAATGAAAGCAAACACTGTATTTAAATCAGCTGCAGATAGGATGAGACCAAAAGAATTGGAAGGCAAAATCGTAGTTGGAAAATTTGCAGATTACACAAAAGATGAATTTACAGAGAATATTGATAAATTAAGTGTAGAAAAATCAGGTAAGAAAACTCTTATCAATTCTGCATTTGAAACAGAATTTTAGGAGAATAATATGAGAACTGAAATTAGAATTGGAGGATTTGGAGGTCAGGGAGTAATTCTTGCAGGCATTATTTTAGGTAAATCTGCAAGCCTATTCGATGAAAAAGAAGCTGTTCAAACCCAATCCTATGGGCCTGAAGCTCGTGGTGGAGCTTCTAAATGCGAAGTTGTTATAAGTGATACAGAAATTGATTATCCTAAAGTTCAAAATCCAGATATTTTAATCGCAATGTCTAATGAGGCTTTAATTAAATATATTGTGGATTTAAAAGATAATGGAACATTAATTGTTGATCCGGGAACAACTGATGTTGAGGATGTTCGCGAGTTCATTGATGAACATAATATTGAAGTTTATGAAGCTCCAGCAACCAAAACAGCTACTGATGAAATTGGTCTTAAAATTGTAGCGAATATTGTTATGGTTGGAGCTATTGCAAAAATTACTGAAGTTATATCTAAACAAGCAGCTATGAAAGCTATTGAAGATAGTGTTCCTGCCGGAACCGAGGAAAAGAATATCAAAGCTTTTGAAGCCGGATATGCTTTAGTATAATTAGGTGTATATAATGAAATTTTTTGAAAATGTAGCAAAACAAATTTTTAATCAGGAAGGCATTCCTGTTCTGGAAGGCCATGTTGCTTATTCTCCTGAAGAGGCAATGTCGATTTATTCGGAAATGAATGTTCCAGTTGTTATAAAGGCACAAGTTTTAACTGGAGGTAGAGGTAAAGTTGGTGGAGTCAAATTCGCTAATAATCCAGGTGAAGCTTTAAAAGTTGCTGATGAAGTTTTAGGAATGGAAATTAAAGGTGAAAAGGTAAAGCATCTTTTAATAGAGGAAAGAGCTGTAATATTCAATGAATATTTTGTAACTGTATCTATTGATAGGGGCGCTAGAAGGCCGGTTATTTTAGCAAGTAAAGAAGGCGGGATTGAGATTGAAAACCTAGCCAAAAACCATCCTGAAAAAATTATCAAATATTATCCGGATCCTTTGCTTGAATTCTTGCCTTATGAAGCACGTGAAATTGCACGTCAGATGGGTGTTGAATCAAATTTAATCTCTCAGCTGGGAGATATTATTTGGAAACTGTATAATGTATTTGATAAATATGATGCGGATACCGCTGAGATTAATCCATTGGTATTGACTCCTGATGGTTTAATAGCTGCCGATGCTAAGTTAGTTGTTGAAAACGATTCTTTATACAGGCATCAGGATTTGGTTGAAAGGTTACATTATAAAAAAAAGGCCGTTGATTTTGTCCAGCTAGACGGCAATATTGCGGTAATAGGTAATGGTGCAGGTTTAACATTAACTGCCATGGACATGATTAAGCTTAATGGAGGGGAACCAGCAACATTTTTAGATATTGGTGGTGGAGCATCAGAACAGATTATCAATCAAGCTTTAAACATAGTTTTAAATTATCATCCAGTTAAAGTGGTCTTTTTAAATGTTTTAGGAGGCATTACTAAAGCGGATGATGTTGCTCGTGGTGTAATTAAAGCTTTAGAAAATGTTGAACGTAAAGTGCCAATTGTCATTAGATTGACTGGGACTAATGAAGAGGAAGGCCAAAGGATTTTGGAAGAAGCTGGAATTTCCTATGAAATCTCTATGGAAAAAGCAGCCAAAAAAGCAGTTGATATTTGCAATGAATTAAAACAAGAAACAAGTTAATTTGCTATTAAAAAATCATTAACACTTAAGGAGTTAGATGTAATCTGTGTTTTATTCGAGCAGTACAACTCGACTAATTTCAGATTCATTTACTATTTCTTTGCCACAAGCATCCACTAGCTTAGAAGCAAAATTTTTGACTTCATCAAATGTCGGCATATTGTCTAAAGTTAAACGGTCACGTGATGAGCCGACACACATATATGCTTTCACTTCCACATAATCAGGATCAGCTTTTTTTATTAATTTCCCATAATCTTCAGGGTTTTCCATATTTTTTCCTTTAACACATGTATTTCTTATACATGTACGGGAGTCAAAACTAGATAATGTTTCAAGTGATTCATTTAAATTGCTCCAAGCACCATTTATTCTAGGCCGACATACATCATTAAATGTTTTCTCATTAGGTGCATCTAATGAAAGGTATAGTTGGTATGGATCATTTTCTAGATTTCTTAATCGGTCTACACATTGGCCATTGCTTACAACAAATGTTGTAAAATCACGACGATTAAATTCGCCTATTAGTTCATCAATTTTAGGATAAAGCGTAGGTTCTCCTGCAAGGGATATTGCAGCATTAGTTGGTTTTTTAAGTTCTTCTAATTTTTTCTTATTTGCCTTGTCATTTCCATAAAAACCGCATAATAAATTATTTTGAGCTTTAATTGCCTCATCCACTATGACTTTTGGTTCATCATAGTCATCATCTTCCCAAGTCGTTTGGGTATAGGTTAAATCCCTCCAGCAAAATTCACATTCTTGTTGACAGTTTGGTACAGCAGGAGACATCTGGAGGCATCTATGAGATTGAATTCCATAGAATTTTTCTTTATAACAAACTCCTTTATCAACTATACTTTGACGGGTCCAGTGGCATGTTTTAACTGCGGTATGACCATGTCTACCCACAAAGCGATATCCACTTTTTTCTAATTTTTCTATTTGGCTTTTATCAAATGACATAAAATCAAGTTTAACTTTGGATTTGCTAGTATATACAATTTTATATGATTGCAATATTACACATATTGAACAAAATTTACTTTATTTAATTAAATATATTCACATGTTTAAGTTAAATAGTAACTGCTATGGGATTATGTTGTAAAAATCCAGAAAAATTATTCTCTTATTATTCAAAAAAATTCCCGTCATATGAACATTTATTTTATAAAATTTCTAGTGGAAGATATGTGGAAGGCTTGCCAAAGGAATATTATGGTGTAAAATCAACTCTTTAAGTTAAAAATTCATTAATTAGAAATTTTACACAAAAATTGGGCCTGTGATTTGCTTAATAATATTTTAGAATCTAAAAATTCATATGTTGTTCAACAGGCAATAATGCTGGCAATTGGAATATCTAATAACTCTCCAGAGGGCATTATCACTGCTAATGTAAATAATAAGGTATTAATGCTTGAAGAAGTTAAATTAATCTTTGAAGTTAAAATATCAATTGTCCGGAATTGGGAATATGATATGATTCCAAATCCTCAGGAATTCATTAATTGTTTCAGTCATCTCATTTATCATCTTGATTTTGCAAAACAGATTATTTAAAAAGCACAGGTTTAATTTTATATTTAAACGCTATTTGAAGTATAAAATGATTATATGATTTTAAAACCAAGTTCGGGACAATATGAAATCTGCAGCTGCTTATTGGCAAATTTTTTTATTTAGTGTTATTAATCAAGAACATGTTGATTTATCTCAAGTGATATTAATTAATCAAAAATTTATTTAATAATGTTTTCTAAATATTTAATTAATAAAAAGTTATTGTGGGATTATTATGGACACTCCAATTGTAATATTAAATTATAAAACTTATTTGGAATCAAGTGGGTTAAATGCTTTAGAACTGGCACATGACTTGGAAAGTGCTTCTAATGAATCTGGAATTGCTATGGTTGCAGTTCCACAATCTGCAGATATTTATAGAATTAGTGAAGAAACTTCATTACCTCTTTTTGCTCAACACATTGATGCTGTTTCTCCAGGGGGCCATACTGGATCTAATTTAATTAGCACTTTAATTGAAGCTGGAATCAGCGGGTCACTAATTAATCATTCAGAACAAAGAATGAAATTGGCGGATATTGCTGAAGTAGTAAAATTGTGCAGAGAAAATGAAATTGAATCATGTGTTTGTACAAATAATTTAGAAACTTCAAAAGCAGTGGCTACTCTTACTCCGGATGCTGTTGCTGTGGAACCGCCAGAACTCATTGGCACTGGAATTCCAGTATCTCAGGCTCAACCTGAAGTTGTTGAAGATACTGTAAAAGAAGTTAAAGCAATTAATAAGAATGTTAAAGTGTTATGTGGTGCGGGCATTACAACTGGCGAGGATATGAAAGCGGCTATGGATTTAAGTGCTGATGGAGTATTACTTGCATCTGGGATAATTAAAGCGGAAAGTCCAAAAGATGCATTACTTGATTTGGTTAGTAAATTATAGAGTGAAAAAATGGTTAAAGAATTTAATACGATAGATGATTTTGATGTTGAAAATAAAACAGTCCTTGTGAGAATTGATATTAACTCGCCTGTGGATCCGGGTTCTGGAATTATTTTAGATGATACTAGATTAAAATTACATGCTCAAACTATTAAAGAATTATCAAATAAAGGTGCTAAAGTTGTATTGCTTGCCCATCAGTCACGTCCGGGTAAACAGGATTTCACAACTTTATCTCAACATGCTGATGCTCTATCTGATATTTTAAACTTGAGGGTTAAATATATAGACGCATTGTTTTCAAATTCTGCAAAAGAAGCAATTAAATCTTTAAAACCTCATGAAATTCTTTTACTTGAAAATGCAAGATTTTTTTCTGAAGAAACCCTTTCCAGAACTCCAGAAGAACAATCAAAGTCATTAATCATACGTAATTTATCTCCATTAATTGATTATTTTATAAATGATGCATTTGCAGCAGCTCACCGTTCTCAAGCATCATTGGTTGGTTTTACTGTAGATACTCCTTCTGCAGCAGGCAGGGTCATGGAAAAAGAATTAACTATAATTCAGGATGCCCTTGATAATGTCGAACATCCCTGTGTGTTCTTATTGGGCGGAATGAAACCTGATGATTCCATTGAAGTTATGGAAAATGTTTTAAGCAATGGAACTGCTGATTCAATTTTAACAACAGGTATTGTTGGAAACATTGTTTTGTGGGCATCAGGTGTAGATATTGGTGAAGTTAATAAAAAATTTATTATAAATAGGGGATATGAGGATATGCTCGCTAAATCAAAAGAGTTGATTGATAGATTTGGCAATAAGGTAAAATATCCTGTTGATGTTGCATGCAATATTGGTGGAAATAGGGTAGATATTGATTCTGCCGAAATTCCAAATGAATCCATATTTGATATTGGTGTTAAAACAATTGAGTATTATGCTAAAGAAATAAGAAATGCTAAAACTATATTTGCTAATGGTCCTGCAGGAGTATTTGAAGATCCTGATTTTGCAATGGGTACCGAAGATTTAGTTAATGCTATTGCATCTTCAGAAGGTTTTTCACTTATCGGTGGAGGGCATATTGCAGCCGCTACTGCCGGACTGGGTTGTGAAGATCAAATGAGCCATGTAAGCAGTGGTGGCGGAGCTTGTATTAGCATGTTGGCAGGTAAAAAATTAGCTGCTGTTGAAGCTCTAAAAAATAGTAAAGATTAACTATTAAAAATATTTAATAGTTTTTCTGCAGATTCTCTAGGATTATCAGAGCTCATAATTGCACTTACAACAGATAGTCCTTTTATTCCAGTATTGGTTAGTTCAGAAGCATTATCTAAGGTTATTCCTCCAATAGCCACTACGGGAATATTAATTGATTCTACAATTTCTTTTAAATCCTTTTTTGTTATTTTTGGAGCATCATCTTTTGTTGCAGTTGGAAATACTGCTCCAGTTCCAATATAATTCGCACCATCTTTTTCGGCTTTTTTAGCTTCATCAATAGTGGCGGCGGAAACTCCTACAATTTTATTTGGACCTACTAATTTACGGGTAACATCACAGGGCATATCTGATTGTCCAATATGAACTCCATCAGCATCAATTGCTAATGCCACATCAACTCTATCGTTGATAATTAACGGCACATTATATTTTGCAGTAATCTCTTTAACTTTTAAGGCTAAATTATAAAAGTCTAAGGTATCTTTTGTTTTTTCTCTAATTTGGACTACACTAACTCCGCCGTTAATTGCATCTTCAATAGTTTTTAGGAATTTTTCTTCATCATCGTTTTCATCTGTGACAAGGTATAGTGATAAATTTAGGTTTTTCATAATATCTTGATATTTGCTTCATTTACTAAAGTTTCACTGTTTGTTTTGTAGAGATAATCAATTAAATATGCTCTAAATGATCCGGTTCCTTCATTTTTTTCATCTACTTTTGCCTTTGCTTTTTCACCAGCAATATTCATAGCCAAAATTGCGACAAGACTTCCATCAAAGGCATTTGATCCTCCAATGCAACTTCCAACAATTGATGATAACATACACCCACTTCCAGTGATCAATGCCATCATTTCATCTCCATTGTCAATTACGACAGTTGTTGTACCGTCACTTAAGATATCAAGAGGGCCACTTGCTAAAATCACTGTATTTAATTTTTTTGCAAGTGTGCATATTAAATCTCCATTTGCTTTTAAGTTTTTTTCAGTAATTATGTCATCAGCATTAACATCAACACCTTTTGCAGTGTTGCTTTCATCTAATACTCCCACCAATTTAGCTATTGCTTTTATTTCACTTATATTTCCACGTATTGCAGTAATTTCATAGTTTTCAATTAAATCAAGTGTTGTTTTGTTTCTAAGTTCTGTTACTCCAACCCCTACGGGGTCTAAAATTATTGGAGTATTGGTTTTATTTGCTGTTTTTGAACTTATATTCATTGATTCAATTTGATCCTTACTTAATTTTCCAATATTGATCACTAATACGTCGGCTATTGTTACTACTTCTTCAAGTTCTTCGCTATCTTCTGCCATAAATGGGGATCCGCCAATTGCAAGAACTGCATTTGCACAATCATTAATAGTAACTGAATTAGTTATACAATGGGTCAATGCATTTTTTTCTTTAATATTTTTCAATGTGGTATCTATTTTATTAAGTAAATCGTTTTTGTTATTTATCATGATTATTAATTATAAATTTTTTAATATTTAAATTTTAATGAAAATGGTACATTTATAGTAAAGTATTTAAATAACTTCTAAGATAAATTATAGTGTTCTATAATATTAACATCTTGCCTCGGTGGCTCAGTCTGGTAGAGCGCGAGACTTGTAATCTCGTGGTCGCGGGTTCAATTCCCGTCCGGGGCTTTTAATTAATAATTTTTATATGCATGTTTTTTATAGAATATAGGTTAAATTATCGAAATGTTTATATACTTATAAAAATATATTACTATTAGTATGTTGTCCACGTACATATTGTATGTGGGTCCGTAGGGTAGCTTGGTCGATCCTTTGGGCTTTGGGAGCCTGAGACTCCGGTTCAAATCCGGGCGGACCCATTGTCCCGCCTTAGCTCAATTTGGCAGAGCGTTGGACTGTAGATCCAAATGTTGCTGGTTCAAGTCCGGCAGGCGGGATTTCAATTTATTTATTTGAAATCATATGTATTTTTGTAAAAAAATGTGATTTTTCCAAAACATTTATATATAATGAAAATTATATTAATTGTTAGTGTATTATTACTATTTGAGGATATGCCCTGGTGGTGTAGGGGCTATCATGTGGGCCTGTCGAGCCCGCGACTCGGGTTCAAATCCCGGCCAGGGCGCTCATATCTAAATAGTGAATATATCATATAGGCCTGTAGCTCAGTCTGGCAGAGCGCTTGGCTTTTAACCAAGCGGCCGCGGGTTCAATTCCCGTCAGGCCTGTTCTAATTTTATATTTTAACTTTTCTATCTGGAGGAAAAAATTTGAAAATTGATATTCAAGACCATATGCTTGTACCAAAGCATGAAATCATGACTGATGGTGAAATTTCAGATGAATTTAGCGAAGTAGATTATGATTTTAAAGATCTTCCTAAAATTAAATCTGATGACCCTGTTGTGAAAGCTATTGGTGCTGAACCTGGAAATATTTTAAGAATAACTCGTGAAAGTCAAACCGCTGGGGTATTTGTAACCTATAGGATTGTAGAAGATTAATCGTTTTTATATAAATTTAGAGTTGTGAAATTTAATATAGTATAATTTCTGTATTTTTTTGTTTTTTTAGAAATTCATTATAATAAATTTGAACTTAGTTTGAGAGGAATTATCTTAATGGGAGATAGTTATGAGTAAATTAAGAATAATGATTAAATGAATTAGTTAAACTTAGGTTTAATCCTAATTGAATTTTATTTTTATTTAGTTAATTATTTTTATTGCGTACGTAATTGCTGGAGGATATCCATGACAGAGAATAATTGGAAATTAGTTGATGCATTTTTTGACAAATATGATTTAGTGGATCATCATATTAAGTCATACAATGATTTTGTGAATAATAGAATTCAAAATATCATTGATATTACCGAACCTATCACTTTAGATGATGGTAAATACACTTTAAAAACTGGTAAAGTACGTATTGAAAAACCATCAAATAAAGAGGCGGACGGTTCTTATAGTGAAATCGATCCAACTGAAGCGAGACTTAGAAATTTAAACTATTCTGCAGACATGTACCTTGAAATGGCTTTAAATGGAGAAGGAGAAGATAATGAACTTGAAGAAGTATACATTGGTGAATTACCGGTCATGCTTAAATCTGACATTTGCCATCTCAATGGACTTGGTCGTGAAGAATTAATTGAGAAACATGAAGACCCTCAAGATTTAGGAGGATACTTTATTGTAAATGGTTCTGAAAGAGCTGTTGTTACAATGGAAGAAATCGCTCCAAATAAAATTATTCTTGAGCGTTTTGATGAACCTGAAGACAGACATGCAAAAGCTGTTGTTACTTCTATTAAAAGTGGTTTCAGAGCAAGAATCACTCTTGAATATAAAAAACCACGTAAAAATGGAGTATTTTTAAGAATTTCATTCCCTTACCTTCCAGGTGAAATTCCATTAGTTATTTTATTAAGGGCTCTTGGATTAGCCACTGATGAAGAGATTATTACAGCGATTTCAGATGATAATAACTTCCAAATGATGATTGCAGACGATTTACAAGTATCTTCTGAATCATTAAAATTAGATCAAAATGAAATGGATGGCATGTCTTTTGATGAAAGAAGGGATTATTTGCAGCTTGCCGCCATTAAATATATTGGTAATAGAGTAGCAAAAAATATGCCTAAGGATTATCGTTTAAAACGTGCTCGTGATGTTGTAAATCGTTATTTATTGCCTCACATGGGTACTGAAGAGGAAAGATGTTATGATAAGGCTATATACTTAGCTGAAATGACTGAAATGTTATTAGAAGTCATTGAACAAAAAAGAGAGCCCCATGATAAGGACCACTATACAAATAAAAGACTCAGAGTTTCTGGAGATTTAATGGAAGATTTATTCAGAGTTGCATTTACAAACTTAACTAGGGATATGAGTTATCAACTTGAAAGAAGTCTTTCTCGTGGTAAAGAGCTTTCAATTAAACAAGCTGTTAGAAGTGATGTTTTAACTGAAAATATTAAACATGCTATTGCTACCGGAAATTGGGTTGGTGGAAGAGCTGGTGTAAGTCAATTATTAGACAGAACCAGTTATATGGGAACCCTTTCTCATTTAAGACGTGTTGTATCTCCGTTAACAAGAAGTCAACCTCACTTTGAAGCAAGAGATTTGCACCCAACTCAATTTGGAAAAATATGTCCAAACGAAACCCCAGAAGGACCTAACTGTGGTTTGGTAAAGAACTTGGCTTTATTGTGTAATATCTCTGAAGGTTCAGATGAACAAGAGATTATTGACGTGATTGAAGCAATGGATGTTGAATTGATCAAGGAGGTGTGATGTTGTCTAGAATTAAAAAACCTACTACTGATGAAAGAAAAGCATTCTATTACTTTGGATTTGATGCTATAGTTTCTTACAATGAAATTATTGGCAGAATTGAAGAATTAAAAGAAGTTGCTGCTAGCAATGATAAATTTGTAGAAAGAGTTAATGAACATGCTGAAAATATTGAATTGTATTTTGATTCTGATGAAATGAAAAACGACGATTCAATTTTTGAACAATTTAATAAAGATAAACGTAGACAAAAATGGCAATCTTATAAAAAGGATTTCAAGGGTTTTGAATTTTCAGCTGATGAAATTTCTAGTGAATCAACAGATATTAAACCTGTAGAAGAAGAACTCACCAACACTACAGACTCTGTTGTGGAAGATGAGGATCTAGTTGATGCTATTGCACCTGCTGGTGATGAAGAAGAAATCATTGTTGAAGATGTTGAGGATAGAAAAGAAATCGCTCTTCCTCCGAGACAGAATAAACTTCATCAACCTAGGCGGGGTCAAACTAAAATTTACATTAACGGTGAACTTTTAGGTTATTGTAAAGATCCAGTAAACTTCACTAAGGAAATGAGAGAAAAAAGAAGAAATGGGGAAATCTCATATGAAATGAATATTACTTACTATGAGGATAACAATGAGATTTACATATTCAATGACCCTGGCAGAGCAAGAAGACCGTTAATCATCGTTAAAGATGGAATTCCATTGTTAACTGATGATCATTTGAACAAAATCGCAAATGGCAAACTTAAATGGGATAATTTAATTGAAAATGGTCTTATTGAGTATTTAGATGCTGAAGAAGAAGAAAATTCATATATTTCAATGAATTTAGCAGGATTAAATGAAGACCATACTCACTTGGAAATCGACCCGGCCACTATGCTTGGTATTTGTGCAGGAATTATTCCATTCTCAGATCACAACTC
This sequence comes from Methanobrevibacter sp. V74, assembly GCF_963082495.1. Lineage (NCBI taxonomy): Archaea > Methanobacteriati > Methanobacteriota > Methanobacteria > Methanobacteriales > Methanobacteriaceae > Methanobrevibacter > Methanobrevibacter sp. V74. The sequence goes on along the minus strand of NZ_CAUJAN010000003.1, from coordinate 78,668 downwards.
TTCTCCAAGGAATACAATGGAAGCAGGTATGACAAAACAAGCTTTAGGATTATATGTTTCTAACTATGCATTACGTACTGATACTAGAGCCCACTTATTACATCATCCTCAAACTCCAATTGTTAAAACACGTATTATAGATTCAACTAATTATGATTTAAGGCCATCTGGTCAAAACTTTGTTGTAGCATTAATGTCTTATGAAGGATATAACATGGAAGATGCAATGGTTATTAACAAAGGTTCTCTTGAAAGAGGACTTGCAAGATCTTCATTCTTTAGGGCATATGATACTTCAGAGAAAAGGTATGCTGGGGGTCAAGTAGACAAATTCGAAGTGCCTGATAAAAATATTAAAGGGTACAGGTCTGAAGAATCCTATAGAAACTTAGATGAAGATGGTGTTGTAAATCCAGAATCATATGTTGAATCTGGGGATGTTTTAATCGGAAAGACTTCACCGCCAAGATTCTTAGAAGAAGACTTTGGTACTGTTGCAGATAGGAGAAGGGAAACTTCAGTAACTGTAAGGCATGGAGAAAAAGGCATTGTCGATGCAGTACTTTTATCTGAAACTGTCGAAGGTTCAAGATTAGCTAAAATCAGAGTAAGAGATACCAGACAACCTGAATTCGGTGATAAATTTGCATCCAGACACGGTCAGAAAGGGGTTATTGGTTTAATATTGTCTCCTGAAGACGTACCATTTACAGAATTTGGTGTTGTGCCTGATTTGATAGTCAACCCTCACGCGATTCCGTCTAGGATGTCTATCGGTCAAGTATTGGAAATGGTTGCAGGTAAAGCAGGCTGTCTTGAAGGAGAACGTGTAGATGCAACCCCATTTAACCAGGCACTTGAAGATGAAATCAAAAAACAACTTATTGATAACGGATTTGAATCAGCAGGATGCGAATCCTTATACAGTGGAGTAACTGGCGAAAGATTAGATGCTGAAATTTTCGTTGGTGTTGCATATTACCAGAAATTACATCATATGACTACTGATAAAGTTTATGCTCGTTCAAGAGGTCCAGTGCAAGTACTTACACGTCAACCTACTGAAGGTAGAGCACGTGAAGGTGGTTTAAGATTTGGAGAAATGGAAAGAGATTGTCTTATTGCACATGGTGCGGCTTTAACCTTAAAAGAAAGACTTCTTGATGAATCTGACAAATATGAGGCCATAGTTTGTGAAAACTGTGGCATGTTAGCTGTATTCGATAAAAATAAAAATAAAAAATACTGCCCTATTTGTGGGGATGTAGAAACTTATCCTGTTGAAATTTCATACGCATTTAAATTATTATTAGACGAACTTAAGAGTTTATGTATTTTCCCTAAATTAGTTTTAGGAGACAAAGCATAATATAAATTATTAAAGGAGCCAATACATTGAAAGGATTTATAAAAAAAATTGAGCAAATCAACTTTGGGCTAATGTCTCCTGAGGATATTCGTGCCATGTCTGTTGTGACTGTTGAAACTCCTGATACTTATGAGGATGATGGTTTTCCTATTGAAAAAGGTTTAATGGATCCTCGTTTAGGTGTTATTGATCCAAGTTTAGTTTGTAGAACTTGTGGATTTAGAGGTGGGGATTGTCAAGGACATTTCGGCAGTATTGAACTTGCAAGACCAGTTATTCACATTGGTTTTGGTGATATTATTCACAAAATTTTACGTTCAACTTGTAATGAATGTGGCCGTGTTCTTTTAAACGATGAACAAATCGCATATTTCACTGAAAAAATTCAGGAAGCAATGGATAATCGTGAAAGTTTGAGTAGTATCTTAAAAGAAGTTTATAAAGTAGCTAAACGGGAATTAAAAACAATGCCTGATGAAGATGAGGAAGTTGACCCTAAATATTGTTGTCCTCATTGTGGCGCACCTCAAGAAGCAATTGTATTAGATAAACCTGTTACTATTCGTCAAGGTGATTATAAATTAACCGCTTCTGAAGTCCGTGAAAGACTTGAAAGAATTACTGATGCTGATTCTTTTGTTTTAGGTGTAAACCCTGAAGTTGCAAGACCTGAATGGTTAGTTTTAACCGTATTGCCTGTTCCACCAGTAACTGTAAGGCCTTCAATTACATTAGATACCGGTGAGAGATCTGAAGATGATTTAACTCATAAATTAGTAGATATTTTACGTATTAATCAACGTTTACTTGAAAATATGGAAGCTGGAGCTCCACAATTAATCGTTGAAGACTTATGGGAATTATTACAATATCACGTTACTACTTACTTTGATAATGAAGCTAGTGGTGTTCCGCCTGCAAGACACAGATCTGGAAGACCTTTAAAAACTTTAACTCAAAGACTTAAAGGTAAAGAAGGACGTTTCCGTTCTAACTTATCCGGTAAACGTGTGAACTTTTCTGCACGTACTGTAATTTCTCCAGATCCAAATATCAGTATTAACGAGGTCGGAGTTCCAGAAATGATTGCAAAAGAAGTAACAGTACCGGTTTATGTAAATGAATGGAACATTGATGAAATGATTAAATACATTAAAAACGGATCTAATGTTCACCCTGGTGCAAATTATGTAATCAGAACAGATGGAAGAAAAATCAGAATACGTAATGAGGAAACTATTGAATTAATTCTTGAACAGTTAGAACCTGGTTTCATCGTAGAAAGACATTTAAAAGATGGGGATATGGTTTTATTCAATCGTCAGCCTTCATTGCACAGAATGAGTATGATGGCACATGAAGTTAAGGTTTTACCTTATAAAACTTTCAGATTAAACTTATGTGTATGCCCTCCATACAATGCGGATTTCGATGGTGACGAAATGAATATGCATGTATTCCAGACTGATGAATCAAGAGCGGAAGCTAAATCATTAATGCGTGTACAAGAGCACATTTTGTCTCCAAGGTTCGGAGGACCAATTATCGGTGCTATTCACGACCACATTAGTGGAGCATACTTGTTAACTCGTGATGGAGTTGAATTCACAGAAGAACAAGCTTTACAGATTATCAGAAAATCTCACTTAGCACTACCTGAATTCAAAGGTGGGCAATGGGTTTTAAAAACCGGGCTTGATTTAAAATCTGATAGTGAAATCCCTCAGGATATTGAGGAATCTTACATCTACAAAGATAAAGGTGCAATGTGGACAGGTAAAGAACTGTTCTCATTATTATTACCAAATGATTTAAATTTATCTTACAGTGCTGAAATTTCTAAATGTCCTGCAGTATACCCTGAAAGTGATGAAACCGTTGTTATTAAAAATGGTATTCTCAAACAAGGTGTAATTGATGAAGCTGCTTATGGTTCATTTTCAGGTAAAATCTTAGATAAAATTGTTAAAGAATATGGTCCTGGAAGAGCAAAAGACTTTTTAGATAGATCAACCGATTTAGCTATCTGCGGAATCATGAAAACAGGAATTACAACTTCCTTAAATGATGAAGAAATTCCTGAAGAGGCTAAAGACCGTATTAATGAGCACTTGGATAAAAAGATGGCCGAAGTAGATAAACTTGTAGAATCTTACGAAGAAGGGTATCTCCAAGCTTTACCTGGCAGAAGTTTAGAAGAAACCTTAGAGATGAAAATTATGCAAGTTCTAGGGGAAGCTAGGGACATGTCTGGTAGTATTGCTGAAAATTACCTCACTATGGGTAAACAATCTGATGATGATCCATATGAACATGTAATGGCAATTGAAAACCACTCTGTAGTAATGGCACGTACTGGTGCAAGAGCATCCATGTTGAACCTTACTCAAATTACCGCTTGTGTAGGACAACAAGCGGTTAGGGGTGGACGTATTGAAAGAGGATACTTAAACCGTACATTACCTCACTTTAAAAAAGGTGAGTTAGGAGCAAAGGCGAAAGGATTTGTACACTCAAGTTATAAATCTGGACTTGACCCTATTGAGTTCTTCTTCCACGCAATGGGAGGAAGAGAAGGTCTTGTAGATACAGCTATTCGTACTGCTCAATCTGGTTACATGCAAAGAAGACTTGTAAATGCGCTTCAAGATTTAAAAGTAAAACCATCTGGACTTGTTACCGATAATCAGGGCAATGTTATCCAAACCATGTTTGGGGAAGATGGGGTGGATCCTGCAAAATCAGACTTTGGTAAACCAGCTGAATTAAATAAACTCATTGATGAAATAAGAATGGAAAGCAAATAGGTGTAACTATGGATGATATTGAAACTAAAGTAATAGAAACTATTACTCAGCTTAATGATGATGAAAATTTAGGTATTGATTTTCCAGAAAGTTATATTGAAGATTTATCAAAAGCTTATATTAAAAGTGAGTTAACTGACGATGAATTAGCTGAACTTATCAGGAAACTTAAACAAGCCTATGACCGAGCTCACGTTGAAGCTGGCGAGGCTGTTGGAACAGTAGCTGCACAGTCTGTAGGTGAACCTGGTACTCAGATGACTATGCGTACTTTTCACTATGCAGGGGTAACTGAGTTAAACGTAACATTAGGTCTTCCAAGACTTATTGAAATTGTTGATGCAAGAAAAGATATCGCTACTCCAACCATGAATATTTATTTTAATGAAGAAAAACGTAACGATGAAGAATTTGTCAAAACTTTAGCCAATCAGATTGGTAAAAGTACCATAAATGATATTCTTTTAGATTTCAACTTAAACTATGGTACTATGGAAGTTGAAGCGAAATTAGATTCTAAAAAGATCGAAGAGAAAAGACTTGACCGAGAAGAGATTAATAGAGCAATTGAAAAACATTTCAAAAAAGCCGATATCAATGGTGATAAAGTTGTCATTCCTTCTTCAAAATCTGACAAATCTGATTCCAAATTCGAAATTCGTGAACTTCGTTTATTAGCAGATAAAGTTCGTGATTTACAAATTAGTGGTATTAAGAATATAGGTAAAGTCATTATCCGTCGTGATGATAAAGAATTTATTATACATACCGAAGGTTCAAACCTTAAAGAAATTCTGGATATGGATGGTATTGACTATATTAGAACCACTACTAACAATATTCATGAAATCGGCGAAGTTTTAGGTATTGAAGCAGCTCGCCAATCAATTATTAATGAAGCTCAAAATACCCTTTCTGAACAAGGTCTTAGTGTTGATGTAAGACATATCATGTTAGTTGCAGATATTATGACTTCTGAGGGTCATGTCAAATCCATTGGAAGACATGGTATTAGTGGTGAAAAATCAAGTGTTTTAGCTCGTGCAGCTTTTGAAGAAACAGGTAAACATTTACTTAACGCAAGTATTCGTGGTGAAGTGGATGATTTAACAGGTATCATCGAAAATATTATTATTGGACAACCAATACCTCTTGGTACCGGTTCCGTCGGTGTCAAAATGGATTATAAAAATGAATAGGAGGCTAGATGATGGACGTAGATAGAGGAATCAGGGTTGCTGTTGACACTGGAGATGTAACATTAGGCTCTGAAAAATCAATTCAATCTTTAAAATTAGGAAAAGGCCAACTTGTAGTAGTTGCTGCTAATGCTCCTAAAGAAATTATTGAAGATGTTGAATATTATGCAAATCTTTCCGAAATTCCATCCGTTGTATATGATGGAAGCAGTGTGGATTTGGGTTCTGTTTGTGGTAAACCTTTCACAGTTGCTACATTAATCGTAAACGATCCAGGAGATTCTACAATATTAGACGATTTGAGGTAGATTTAAGTGTCTATTAAATTTAGTGCAAATGAAATCAGATTCATAGCTCTTTTTGAAAATATGACTGGAGCAATGGTAAAGGATTGCATTATCGATGATGAACGTGGAAAAGTCACATTTGTAGTTAAAAATGGTGACATGGGACTTGCAATTGGTAAAAAAGGAAGTTCCGTATCTAAAGTTCAAAGAGCAGTTGATAAAGGTATTGAAATTGTAGAGTTAGATGATGATCCAATACAATTTATTAAAAATTGTTTATCTCCTGCAAAATTACAATCTGTTAAAATATCTCAAAAGCAATCTGGTGAGAGAATAGCTATTGTCACGACAGATAATGTCAATAAACGTATCGCTATCGGTAAGAACGGAATCAATATTGAAAGAGCTAAATTATTAGTGAATAGGCAATATAATATTGATAATATTATTTTAAAATAGCTTTTGAGCTATTTTTTAATTTTTATTTTTTTCATTTGTTTTTTTTTTAAAAATTTTTTTTTATTTTATTTTCATGCTAAAAATGAATACATTTATAAATGTGTATTAATATAAACTATCATAAGATATCTGTACTTTTTATAACATGACTATGTGTGCTTTTTGTCAATGTTTTGAATCATATTTCAAGATATCTTCTTTTAGGTAAATTATTTTATCTAATTAATTATTATCACTGATTGATATCTTTGAATTTAGATTGTACTATGGGGATAATAGTATAAATCGCAGCGGTGGATTCTTAGATATATTTTTAACAAAAAATTCGAGGAAAAATTATGCCAGGACTTTTTGCTGCAAAAAAACTTAAAAAGAACAGACAAAATTTTAAGTGGAAAGATGTAGATTATAAAAGGAAAGCTTTAAGATTAGATGTTAAAGCAGATCCTTTAGAAGGAGCTCCTCAAGCAAGAGGAATTGTAATTGAGAAAGTGGGGATAGAAGCAAAACAACCTAACTCTGCTATTCGTAAATGTGTACGTGTTCAGTTAATCAAAAACGGTAAACAATTGACTGCTTTTGCACCAGGTGACGGAGCTATTGGTTTTATCGATGAACACGATGAAGTAATGATTGAAGGAATTGGAGGGCCGTCTGGAAGATCCATGGGTGATATTCCTGGAGTCCGTTGGAAAGTTTCCAAAGTTAATAATGTAGCTTTATCAGAAATGGTAAGTGGAAAAATAGAGAAACCTGTAAGATAAGGTGGTTAAATTTATGAGTAAATTATTTAATAAATGGGATCTCGATGAAGTAAAAGTTGAGGACTTAGGTTTAGTAAAATATATCTGCTTAGATGAAACTTTAGTTCCACATACTTCTGGTAGACATGTAAAAAGGCAATTTGCAAAATCTAAAGTATCTATTGTTGAAAGATTAATGAATAAAGTAATGAGAACTCATCTCAACTCTGGTAAGAAAAACAAAGCTTACAATACTGTTAAAGAAGCTTTAGAAATTATTAATAAGAGAACTAAAAAGAATCCTGTTCAGGTTTTAGTTACTGCAGTTGAAAATACTGCACCTCGTGAAGAAACTACTCGTATTAAATACGGAGGTATTGGATATCAGGTTGCTGTAGATATTTCTCCGCAAAGAAGAGTTGACCTTTCATTAGGATTCTTGACTAGAGGTACTTTACAATCTTCATTCAAAAACAGAAAATCTGTTGCTGAATGTTTAGCTGATGAATTAATTCTTGCTTCTGAAGGAGATTCAAGAAGCTTCGCTTTACAAAAAGCTGAAGAGAAAGAAAGAGTTGCTAAAGCAGCACATTAATCATATCATATTTTAGGTGGTTATTTTGAGTAGAAGAGACAAAATGATTGCAAAAATCAAAGAATTAATGTATGAACCTGAACAAATCAGAAATATTGGTATCTGTGCTCATATCGATCACGGTAAAACCACTTTATCAGATAACCTTCTTGCAGGTGCAGGAATGATTTCCGAAGACCTAGCTGGTGACCAAAGATTCTTAGATTTTGATGAACAAGAACAAGCTCGTGGTATTACTATTGATGCAGCTAACGTATCTATGGTACACGATTACAAAGAAAAAGAATATTTAATTAACTTAATTGATACTCCTGGTCACGTTGACTTTGGAGGGGATGTAACTCGTGCAATGAGAGCTGTAGATGGTGCAGTAGTTGTAGTTTGTGCTGTAGAAGGTATCATGCCTCAAACTGAAACTGTATTCAGACAAGCATTAAAAGAAAATGTAAAACCTGTATTATTCATCAACAAAGTTGACAGATTGATCAACGAGTTAAAATTAGAACCTGAAGAGTTACAAAACAGATTCTTAAAAATCTTCATGGAAGCTAATAAATTAATTAGAAACATGGCTCCTGAAGACAAAAAAGAGGAATGGAAATTAAATTTCACTGATGGTAGTGTAGCATTCGGTTCCGCATACCACAACTGGGCTATTAATGTTCCAACTATGCAAGAAACAGGAATCAACTTTAAGGATATTATTGATTACTGTAATGCCGATAATGAAAAAGAACTAGCACAAAAAGTACCATTATCTGATGTATTATTGGGTATGGTAGTGGAACACTTACCTTCTCCTAAAGAAGCTCAAGAATACAGAGTGCCTAACATTTGGGATGGAGACATTGACTCTCCTGCTGGCGAATGTATGATAAATACTTCTCCTGATGGACCTTTAGCAGTAATGGTTACCAACGTGTCTGTAGATAAACACGCTGGTGAAATCGCTACTGGTAGGGTATACGGAGGAGCTATTGAAAAAGGTACAGAAGTATACCTTGTCGGTTCTCACGGAAAATCTAGAGTGCAACAAGTTGGTGTTTACTTCGGTCCTGAAAGGGTTAATACTGATAGGGTTCCTGCAGGTAACATTGTATATGTCGCTGGTGCAAAAGGAGCTATTGCTGGTGAAACTTTATGTTCTCCTGAAGACAAAATTAAAGAGTTCGAAGGTTTGGAACACATTTCAGAACCTGTAGTTACTGTAGCTGTAGAAGCTAAAAATACCAAAGACTTACCAAAATTAATTGAAGTATTAAGACAAACTGGTAAAGAAGATCCTACAGTTAAAATTGATATTAACGAAGAAACTGGCGAACACTTAGTCTCTGGTATGGGTGAACTTCACTTGGAGGTTATCGGTTACAGAATCAATGACAAAGGTGTAGATATCACCACATCAGAACCGATTGTTGTATACAGAGAAACTGTAAGACAATTATCTCCACAAGTTGAAGGTAAATCCCCTAACAAACATAACAGATTCTACATTACTGTTGAACCTATTGAACCTGAGCTTTACGATGCAATCCAAAATGGCGAAATCAAAGATGGTAGAGTAAAAGGTAAAGAATCAGCTAATGACTTCATGGAACATGGTTTAGAAAAAGATGAAGCCAGAAGAGTTTGGGCTGTTCACAACAGAAGTATTTTCCTTAACATGACTCGTGGTATTCAATACTTAGATGAAGTTAAAGAGTTATTACTTGAAGGATTCGAATCAACTTTAGAAAACGGTCCATTAGGAAATGAAATTTCCATTGGATTAAAATTCAAACTCCATGATGCAAAACTTCACGAAGATGCGATTCACAGAGGACCTGCTCAAGTATTGCCTGCTATCAGAAACGCTATCTTAGGTTCCATGATGCTTGCTGAACCTGCATTACTTGAACCAATGCAAAAAGTAGTCATTGACACTCCTAATGATTACATGGGGTCATGTACTCGCGAAATACAAAACAGAAGAGGTCAAATTGTTAACATGGGTCAGGAAGGAGACATGGCAAGAATTGAATCTAAAGTTCCTGTAGCTGAAATGTTTGGTTTTGCTGGGGATATTAGATCCGCTGCTGAAGGCAGATGTTTATGGTCTACTGAAATTGCAGGATTTGAACCACTTCCACGTGAAATGCAAAATCAAATCGTAAAAGAAATCAGACAAAGAAAAGGCTTATCTGCAGAACCATTCCCTGCAAGCCACTACTTAGGTGATTTATGAAATTAAAATTTTAATCTTTTAATTTTTTAATTTTTTTAAATTTTTATTAAAATACATGAAAAAAACATTATCTTTTTATATGTTAAAAAACATATAAGGAATTTAAGCTATCATTTAAGCTTATTGTTAATATTATTAAAGAGGTTATATAATGGCAAAAGAAAAAGAACATCTTAACTTAGCATTTATTGGACACGTTGACCACGGAAAATCCACTTTAGTTGGACATTTATTATTAAAAGCTGGTGCAATTGCTGAACAACAATTAGACGACGGTGAAAACAAATTCAGATTTGTTATGGACAAATTAGGGGAAGAAAGGGAAAGAGGAGTAACTATCGATTTAGCTCACCAAAAATTCTCCACTAAAAAATACGACTACACTGTAGTAGATTGTCCTGGACACAGAGACTTCGTTAAAAACATGATCACTGGTGCTTCCCAAGCAGACGCTGGTGTTTTAGTAGTTGCAGCAGATGACGGTATTATGCCTCAGACTAAAGAACACGTATTCTTATCCAGAACTTTAGGTATTAATCAATTAATCGTTGCAATTAACAAAATCGATTTAGTCGATTACTCTGAAGACAAATACAATGAATTAAAAGAAGAAGTTAGTAACTTAATCAAAACCGTAGGTTTCAATCCTAAGGATGTACCTTTCATCCCATTATCTGCATTTGAAGGGGACAACATTAAAGAAGCAAGTGAAAACACTTCTTGGTACAAAGGCGACAGTTTAATTGATGCTTTAGATAAATTAACTCCACCTGAAAAACCTACTAATTTACCTTTAAGAATTCCTATTCAAGATGTTTACTCCATTACTGGTGTAGGAACTGTACCTGTAGGAAGAGTAGAAACTGGTTTAATGAAAAAAGGAGACAATGTTATCTTTGAACCTTCTGGAGCTTCCGGAGAAGTTAAATCTATCGAAATGCACCACGAAGTATTCGATGTAGCTGAACCTGGTGATAACATTGGTTTCAACGTAAGAGGTGTAGGTAAAAACGATATCAGAAGAGGAGACGTAGCTGGTCACATCGACTCTGCTCCTACTGTTGCTAAAGAATTTGATGCTCAAGTTGTTGTTTTACAACACCCTGGTGTAATTACTGTTGGATACACTCCAGTATTCCACTGCCACACTTCCCAAGTAGCATGTACTTTCTTAGAATTATCTAAAAAATTAAACCCTGCTACCGGTGCTGTTGACGAAGAAAACCCTGACTTCTTAAAAACAGGTAATGCAGCTATTGTTAAAATTAAACCTACCAAACCAATGTGTCTCGAAAATGCAAAAGAAATCCCTCAAATGGGTAGATTTGCTATCAGAGATATGGGTCAAACTGTTGCTGCAGGTTTATGTCTTAATGTTACTTCAGCTAAATAAGTTTGTAAACAATAATTAGAAAGTAATTTTTACTTTCTTTTCTTTTTGTTTTTTGGAGGAGAATAAATGAATCAAGCAAGAATTAAACTCACTGGAACTGATCCAGAAAAATTAGCATATGTTTGCGATCAACTTAAAAAAATCGCTGAAAGAACTGGTGTTGATTTGTCTGGTCCGATTCCGTTACCTACTAAAAAATTAGTAGTACCAACAAGAAAATCTCCTGATGGAGAAGGAAAAGCTTCTTGGGAAAAATGGGAACTCAGGATTCATAAACGTTTAATCGGTATTGGAGCTGATGAACGTGCTATGAGACAAGTTATGAAAGTCAACGTTCCTGATAATGTAAGTATTGAAATCGAACTTAAAGGTTAAATATTTAGATTTTTTCTAAATATTCCTTTCTATATGCCGAGATAGTCTAGTCTGGTAAGGCGCAGGACTTGAAATCCTGTGAGGGTTTCCTCGCCTGGGTTCAAATCCCAGTCTCGGCGTTTATATTTATATCTATTTTTTAAAAAAGTTTTTTTAATTTAATATCTAATTCCTCTAAATTAGATACTATGTTGTTTTTATTTAATTCATCTATTTTTGGTCTTTGAATCATTACCACACCAACATCTTTTTCATTTGCTGCTTGGATTTTTTCAATAACTCCTCCAATGTCACCGCTTTCTTTGGTAATCATCACGCTTGCATCATATTTCTCCATTAACTCAATATTTTCTTCAATACTTGCAGCACCATTCATTGGAATAATATGGGACGGATCAACACCTAATTTTTCACATTTCACAATTGAACTTTCTACTTTTAAAATTCTTGGATAGAATCTATCTGCTGAAACATATTTCATGATGTCTTCCATAGTGTTAGCTCCTGCAAAATGCAACACATTACCTTCCTTAAATTCCTTTTTAATTAATTTCCCCGCATCGTCAAAGGAATTAACATAATGGACGTATGATGTGTCTATATTTTCAAGGTTGGTGGTAGGTCTCTCAAAGCGAATATATGTTAGGTTCAACTCATTAGAAATACTTACGCTAGTTTTGGTAATGTGTTCTGCAAATGGATGTGTTGCATCAATTAATATTTCAAAACTTTGTTTTTTAATAAGATCAGTTATTTCATCCTTAAGAAGAGGGCGGGATATGACTTCGTCACTACCTGCTTTTTTAGCTAATTTTCCACCATATTCAGTAGTTGTGGTTGTTAAAATATATGCATCATATTTTTCTTTAATGTGTTGGATAATATTGGTAGAGTCTTTGGTTCCGCCGAGTAATAATATTTTCATTTTATCACACTATTCATTACTTTTTTAGTAATAATGATTGTTGATGCTACAATCATAATCATTATCCAATCAGTTAAATTAATTGATGATGTTCTGAATATAATTTGCAATTGAGGTATGTATATGATCAATAATTGGAGTATGAATGAAGTAATAATTGCTACATACAAATAAATGCTTCTTTTTTCGGAGTTTGCTTTTCCGTTATATGCATTAAATAGCTGATACATCACGAATAATGTAAATGCAACTGTCATCGCTTTACTTTCAGTCGAATTAATGCTTAACTGGTAAGCAAATACGCAGATAGTTCCAATTGCCATTACTATGCCTGAGATTAGAATTTCAGTCAATGTCTTTCGGGTTAGGATATCTCCGGTTTCAGGCGGACGTTCCATTAAATCTCTTTCGGCTCCTTCAATTCCTAATGTTTGAGCTGGAGGTCCGTCCATAACAATATTTAACCATAATAATTGAACGGGGTTAAATGGCAGGGGTAAACTTAAAAGTGATGTTCCAACAATTGTTAGTATTGCTCCAACATTTGTTGATACTTGGAATTTAACAAATCTTTTAATATTGTCATAAATTTTACGGCCTTCTTTAATTGCCTTTACAATTGTGGAAAAATCATCATTTTGCAAAATCATATCTGATGATTCTTTTGCAACATCGGTTCCATCACCCATTGCCACTCCAATAGATGCTTTTTTAAGTGCAGGTGCATCGTTTACACCATCCCCGGTCATTGCAACAACATTGCCAGTTTGTTTTAGCGCTTCAACAATTTTCATTTTTTGCGCCGGTTTCACTCTTGCATATACTTGAATATCCTCTGCAATAGCTAAGTATTCTTCTGTTGTAAGTTTACTTAGCTCTTCACAGGTTATTGACTTTCCATCAGTCAATATTCCCAAATCTCTTGCGATTGCACATGCTGTTTTTTCATAATCTCCTGTTATCATTTTAACAGTAATTCCAGCCTTTTTACAATCGCTCACTGCTTGTTTAACATCACTTTTTGGGGGATCAATTAGTCCAAGCAATCCTGTAAATGTTAAATTTGTTTCTATTTTTTCATCATCATTTATTTTGTATGCAAAACCAATTACTCTTAATGCCTTATCACTCATTTCATTAACTTTTTTCAATATGTTTTCCTTACTTTCAGCATCAAGAATTTCAATATTTCCATCATTATCTATGTATTTGCATTTGTCTAAAATTATTTCTGGTGCACCCTTTGTTAAAATAATCTTGTTTTCACTATCCAATCTATGTATCGTTGTCATCATTTTACGATTACTGTCAAGTGGGATTTCATCAAGTCTTTCCAGGTCTACTTCACAGTCTTGACAGTATTTCATAATCGCACCGTCTGTCTGATTACCTATGGCCTCTCCTTTATTGATACTGGCATTATTGCATAGTTTTCCAATTTTCAATGTTTTATCTTCATTAGTGTAATAGGAATCAACAACGGTCATTTTGTTTTCAGTTAAAGTGCCTGTTTTGTCACTGCAAATGATGGTACATGAACCTAGAGTTTCAACTGATAATAATTTTCTGACAATTGCATCGGATTTTGCCATTTGAGACATTCCTAAAGCAAGGGTCAATGTTAAAACTGCCGGAAGACCTTCGGGAATTGCAGCGACGGCAAGGGAAACTGCAGTCATAAATGTCTCAACAATAGGAATTCCTTTAAATGACTCTAGAATAAAAATGGCAATACAAACAATGATTGCAATTACGGATAGTGTTTTTCCTAATTTCCTTACTTTAATCTTAAGTGGGGTCTCTTCATCGTCTTCCTGAATGATCTTTGCAATTTCACCTATTTGCGTGTTCATCCCAATTGATTTAACGACTCCTAGACAGTTTCCAGATAAAATATTGGTATCCATAAATAATTCATCACCAACTTCTTTAGAAACTGCTGCGGATTCTCCGGTTAACGTGGATTCATCACATGTCATATCATTAGCTTCAATTATGATTAAATCTGCAGGTACTTTGTCCCCTTCATCAAGAACAACAATATCTCCAATGGTTATATTTTCGGAATTAATTTCTTCAATAATATTATTTCTCTTAACCGCTGCCTTTTTAACAATTAAACTTTTAAGACTTTCCATTGCTTTTTGGGATCGATATTCTTGAATAAATCCCATAACAACATTTAACAATACTGCAAGAACAATGACTCCTGCATCTATAACGTCTCCAATCACATAAGCTGCAGCTGCCGCAATTAAAAGAAGCCCTATTAAAATATCTACAAATTGTTCTAAAAATAATATAACTAAATGGGTTGGTTTTTTATCTTCAATTTTATTTAAACCATACTTATTCTGTCTTTCAATGACTTCTTCATTAGTCAATCCATTTTTTGAAGTGTTAAATTTTGATAAGGGGTTTTCCATTTCATCACCTTAAAGTATAAAAGCTAGCTCTCTTGTAATTTTTTAATTTCATTTTAATTTTACCAGTATTTAAATCTTCGTTAGTTAAAGGCTTAATGATTAATTGTGCGTTGATTTTTAAAGCCAGGTTCACTAAATGTGGTTGAAGTTCGCTTGGGGGTCTGATTGAGTAAATAACCTCTACACCTTTATATAAATCTAGATTCGGATTTGCAATATCGTCTCTTATAATACTTTTATCCTTGGGGTGGATATCTGTTTTTATTAGAGTTATGTTCTCGTTCATAGCTAATTTGTTTGCAATTTTATCGAATCTGCCAACAGCAACTTCTGCAATTTTAATATTGTTGTCTCCAACTTCGTTTAGAATATACTCTTCAAAATCATTCCACATTTTATATCCTCAGTTTTATATTCGTAATACAAACTATTAAATATCTTGTATTTTATATTTTTATTCTGTATGATTATAAGGAAATTTAATCCAAATGATTTAAAGAGAGTTTTTGAAATAGAAAACATGTCTTTTGACCAATCTTATGGTATAAACATGTTTCAACAGTTACATGAAATGGGTGTTGGATTTTTGGTAGCTGAACATGAGGGTTATGTAATTGGATATGTGATTTTTTGGATTAAATATGAAAAGCAAGGCCATATTATTTCCATTGCTGTTGATAAAAATCATCGTCGCCTAAAAGCAGGAACTCAACTTCTTGTAAAAGCCATTTCTATACTTTCACTTCTAAATCTAGACACGATTTATTTGGAAGTAAATGAAAATAACACCGGTGCAGTTGAATTTTATAAAACATTTAACTTTAAAGTTGAAAGGGTGGTTCCGGGGTATTACGATAATGGTGACGGAGCTATTGTAATGTACTTGCCTTTAAATTGATGTAAAATTTCCTGCAAGTAATTGTTTATATTGGGTTAGTATGTCAGATGGAATTTGTCTGGTTGCAATCAATATGATGATTACCAGTAAATAGAATAGGAATATTGATAATTGAATATGTCCATGTTTTTTAGCTACAGGATCTTTTCTTGTAGATAAATAAATTGCAATAATTAAACCTAGGAGTCCTCCAAGAATAGAGAAGATATATCCAAAAATTATTAACCATTTGCTTGTTTTTGGTTTCCTATAATTTTGAGCATTATCTGAAATTTCTTTTTTAATAACAATTGGATTCAAATTGCTATCGGGGTCACCTGGAAATTTTTGTTTAAAAACTAATGGAGTTCCACATTTAACACAATAATCTGCTTCTTCAGGATTATTATATCCACATAATGGGCATCTGTCTGCATCAGATTCAATTTTTGGAAATTCATGACCGCATTTTATACAAAAACCATACATATCATCTGTTGCCGTACCACACTGTGGGCATCTTCTTATCATATTATCACTTATTTTAATAATTACAAATGATTATTATATAAATGTTTGTAATGCCGGATAAATATATTAAACTTGTAAGAGATAGAATAATTGATGATTAAAAAAATTGAAGTCACCCAAAGATTTAACTTTAAAAGACTGAACCGCCATTATGAATGTTTTACATTGGATTTTGTTAATAAAAATGCTTATTATAAAATCTCAGAGCGAGGAAATGGGGATAAATTTTTAAATGAAAATCCACTTTGCGATGATTCATGGAGGGATATACTTGTTGATTTAAGGCGTAAAATGACTAGTGAAATCTATCATTTAATTGATAGGCAGATTGATGATTTTTTAGGTGATTTTCATAATTTAAAATTATTTGATGGATTTAAATCTGAAGATTTTTCTTATTTTGAAAAAATAGAGTTGATCTATTCATGTAATGTGATTATTTATTCAACTGACAGTTATGAGGAGTATAGCTTTAAAAATAATTTTCCGGATAACTGGGTTAAATTTGGTGAGATTTTAAATGATTTATTTGATTTTGATGTTTTGCATTTGAATTATCAAAAGCAATTGGCAACTCCACTTTATTTTGACATTAAAGGCGATGGAGTTTATCTGGAGGATAAATTGCCAATTAAAGCAATTGAATTTGGACATTACAAAACTTATCCATATGAACTTCCAAACCCAAGATTAATAGTTAATTTTAGAAATAATTCAATCGAGGGATATATTGAAAAAGAGATGGATTCAGCCGATAAGGAGTTAATTTATAGTCTCCTAGAAAAATATCATGTTTATTCATGGATTTTCGATGAATACCATATTAAATCAAATACACGCAATCCTGATGACTTAGAAGGTTATGATTGGTATTTGGAAATTGTTTTTGAGGATAACATTATCTGGCATATATTTGGATATAATGATTATCCGGATACTTATGTTCATCTAGCTCGTGAAGTGAGGGATATTTCTGGAATGGATCTGCTTGAAATCGATACTATTTCAGACAAGGATTTAGAATTATTTGAAAAATTTGGAAAAATGAAATTAACTGATTAACTCAATGTATTCATTGAGCAAATCAAATAACTCTTCTTTTGTATTTATTTTAAATATTTTAGGTTTTATCTCAGAGTTTCTCCATTGATTTTTAAGATAATATGCATTATGGGTTCTCATTTTATGCATGGCTACTTTTTCAGGCATAATTTCACTAATCAACTCAGCATGTTTTCTTATCATGTCAAGCTTTTCATCAATTGTGATGTTTTCAGGTTCAATTCCTTTGTCTAAATACTCAATGCATTGGCGAATAAGCCAGGGATTGCCTAATGCTCCTCTTCCAACCATTATTGCATCACAACCAGTTTCATCTATCATTTTTTGAGCATCATAACATGTTCTGATATCTCCATTACCAATAACTGGAATTGACAATGCTTCTTTCACCTGTTTTATAATGGACCAATTGGCATTTTCACTATATCTTTGCTGACGGGTTCTTGGATGGACCGTAATTGCTGATGCTCCTGCATCTTCAATAATCCCAGCTACTTCAAGGGCATTAATGGAGCTATTGTCCCATCCACTTCTGATTTTACAAGTGACTGGAACATCAATGCTTTTAACTACTGCTTCAACAATTTCACCTATTTTCTGAGGATTTTTTAAAAGTGCACTTCCTGCCTGTGAACGTATGGCTACTTTAGGAACTGGACAGCCCATATTAATGTCAATAATGTCTGGGTTCATATTCTCACAGATATATTTAGATGCAATTTCAAATGATTCTACTTCAGCACCAAATATCTGCTGTGCAATTGGTCTTTCGAATTTGGTCATGTATAACATTTCTTTGGTTCTTGTGTTTTCATACACTATTGCCTTATCAGACACCATTTCTGTTGATATCAGTCCGCAGCCCATTGATTTAGCTATTCTTCTAAATGCTGAATCACATATTCCTGCCATAGGTGCTAGAACAACTTGGTTGTCGATTTTAACATTTCCAATTTTCCATTTCATAAAATTCACATTAATTTATGCATTTTTGATAGTTTTTTCATTACTTATTTATATTTGTATTTATATAATTATAACTATTATATTAATTTAATTTTTAGGGATAACATGGCTAAAGTATCATCAAAAGAATTATATGAATTTAAAAAAACCTTAAAAGAATTAGCAAATAAAAGAGGTAGAGGTACAGAGCTTGTTTCCGTTTATATTCCACCAACTAAACAATTAAGTGATGTTGGTAAGCACATGAGAGACGAAATGGGTCAGAGTGCTAACATTAAAAGTAAACAAACAAGAAAAAATGTACAGTCTGCGATTGCAGTAATTTTAGAGAGTATTAAATTATATAAACAACCGCCGGAAAATGGTTTGGTTTTATTTGTGGGTATGATTCCCAAAGGAGGTCCGGGTACTGAAAAAATGGAAAAATATGTTTTGGAACCGCTGGAACCAATCACAACTTACTGGTATAAATGTAATAATGAATTTTTCTTAGAACCATTGGAGTACATGATTGAAGAGCATGATGTTTATGGTGTGGCGGTTATTGATAGAAATGAAGCTACTTATGGTACTTTAAAAGGTAAAAAGGAAAATATTCTTGGTCATTTAACTAGTGGTGTTCCTGGAAAACACAAAGCCGGAGGACAATCTCAAAGGAGATTTGACCGTGTAATTGAAGATCTTGCTCATCAATTCTTAAAACGTATTGGTGAACATATGAATGAATCATATTTACCACTTAAAGACGATTTGAAAGGAATTATTATTGGCGGGCCGGGATTTACTAAAAAAGATTTCTATGATGGGGATTATCTTCAATATGAACTTAAAAATAAAGTTATAAGTATAGTTGATACTTCTTACACTGGTGAAGAAGGTATTCGCGAGGTCATTGCCAAGTCTGCTGATGATTTGGAAAACCTTGATGTAATGCATGAAAAGAAACTTGTTCAAAGGTTTATTAAGGAATTGATCAAAGAAAAAGGACTTGCTTCTTATGGGGAAAAGGAAGTTAGAAATAACTTAATCATGGGGGCTGTGGATGTTTTACTTTTATCTGAAGATTTAAATAGTATGCGTAAAAAATTTACTTGTTCTGGTTGCGGATATGAGAAGGACATTACTGTTAAAACACAAGCTGAAGCAGATAATCTTAAAGAAAAATGCCCTAATTGTAATGAAACTTTAAAAGAAGTTTCTTCAATTGATTTAGCTGATGAATTTGTTGAAAGGGCTGAAGAAGTAAATACTGATGTAGAATTTATTTCCACTGAAACTGAAGAGGGTATGCAACTTTTAAGAGCATTTGGTGGAATTGCAGCAGTGCTTAGATATTACGTTGAATATTAGTCATTTTATATGGCTCTATTTTTTTATTTTTATTTTAAGTTTGGTTTTTCCACCACCATTTCTTTGCTGGAAGGTACTTTCCGACTTGTTTATAATTTGATTATTTTTATTGTTGATTGTAGATTAATATGGTAAAAGACATGTTTAAGTTACTAATTTCTTTTATATATTTTTATTCATTGTTTAATAATTGTATTAATTTATTCGAATAATCTTATATAAATTATGGTAAAAATGAATAATATTTAAATATGAGAAGGTGTATATAATTAACTATATTGTTAAATTTTAATGATATTTAAAAATTAATTTAAATTTTATTTGGAGGAATATTTTTGTCATATGTAGATGAAGTAATTGAAAATATAATAGCACAAAACCCTTCAGAACCTGAATTCCATCAGGCTGTACGTGAAGTAATGGAATCTCTAAGGGTTGTAATTGAAGAAAATGAAGAAGAATACAGAAAAAATGCGCTCCTTGAAAGATTAACTAACCCTGAAAGACAATTTAAATTTCGTGTCCCATGGGTTGATGATGAAGGGCAAGTAAATGTAAATACAGGATACCGTGTACAATTCAACTCAGCTATTGGACCTTACAAAGGAGGATTACGTTTCCATCCTTCTGTAAATATAGGTATTATTAAATTCTTAGGATTTGAACAAATCTTCAAAAACTCTTTAACCGGACTTCCAATTGGCGGGGGTAAAGGAGGGTCTGACTTCAATCCCAAAGGAAAATCCGATAGGGAAATCATGGCATTTTGTCAAAGTTTCATGACTGAATTATGCAAATATATTGGTGCAGACACTGATGTTCCAGCAGGGGATATTGGAGTAGGTGGTCGAGAAATTGGTTTCTTGTTTGGACAATACAAAAGAATTAAAGGTTTATACGAAGGAGTATTAACTGGTAAAGGATTGACTTTCGGAGGATCTCTTGCAAGAACTGAAGCGACTGGATATGGGTTATTATACTTTACTAATGCAATGTTAAAAGCCAATGATATCGATATTAAAGATAAAATTATTGCAGTATCCGGTGCAGGTAATGTGGCAATCTATGCTATTCAAAAAGCACAACAATTAGGTGGTAAACCTGTAACTTGTTCTGATTCTACTGGTTGGATCTACGATCCGGAAGGAATTGATGTAGCATTGCTTAAGGAAATAAAAGAAGTAAAACGTGAAAGATTAACAGCTTATGCTGAAGCAAGGGAAAGTGCAGAATACCATGAAGGTAAAGATGTTTGGACTATTGATTGTGACATTGCCCTTCCATGTGCAACTCAAAATGAATTACAATTAGAAGATGCAAAAGCATTAGTTGCAAACGGTGTTTTGGCTGTTGCAGAAGGAGCGAACATGCCAACTACTATTGAAGCAACTGAATACTTGCAAGAAAACGATGTTTTATTTGCACCGGGCAAAGCTTCCAATGCAGGTGGAGTAGCTACTTCAGCACTTGAAATGTCTCAAAACTCACAAAGATTATCTTGGACCTTTGAAGAAGTGGATGCTAAACTTCAAGGCATCATGGAAGATATCTTTGCAAATGTTGCTGCAGCTGCTACTGAATATGGAATGGATAAAAATTACGTGGCAGGAGCAAATATTGCAGGATTTAAAAAAGTAGTTGAAGCAATGAATGCACAAGGAATTGTATGATATTGCTTTAATTTTACACTAGAAGATATGAATAATAACATCATGTTATTAAAATAATCATGATGTTAATGAAGATGATTTTTTCATCAATTGATGTTAAAATTCTCTTCATTTCTTCTATAATAAAAGTATAATGTTGTATTAAAATTTTATCTTGATTTGAAGTGAAAAATACTTTTTACATTAACTTCATTTCATATATTAAAATACAATCTTTATTTGATTTATTTTTCTTTATTGATGTTAAAACAAATTAATAATATTTATTTTAAAAATATCTTTCGAAATTGTTAATTAATTTTTATTATAATGATTAATTATAATAAATAATTTATTTTGCGAATTTGGAGTCTATTTTCTTTGTGTAATTTATATATTACTTATTTTAAATAAAAATAGATTATTATTAAATCTTTATTTATCTGAGGACTGTATAATTTTGATTTACAAATTTTAAACAGTATATCAAAATATTTTTTTTTTTTTAAATTATTTTCATTAAATTTATATATATTAAAAAATAATAATCAATTGACTTAATGTTAATTTTATAGAATTAATATTTAAGTCGAAAAATAATGAGGTTAAATTAAATGTTTAAATTTGATAAAGAACAAGAAGTTTTTGACTTTGCCGGAGTCAAAATGGGTGGACAACCTGGGGAATATCCTACTGTTTTAGCAGGAACCATTTTCTATGGTGGACACAACATTATTAATGATGAATTGATTGGTGATTTCGATAAAGCTAGAGCTGAACAATTAGTTAATGAAATGGCATCTATTTCAGATGTAACCGGTAATCCATATATTGTACAAGTTTTCGGACAAACTGTCGAAGCACTTCCAAAATATATTGAATACATTGGTGAAATTTGTGACGCTCCTTTCCTTATAGATTCTACCTCTGGTGATGCTAGAGTTGCTGGTGCACAGTACGCTGATGAAGTAGGCTTAACCGAACGTGCAATCTATAACTCAATTAACATGGCAGCAGATAAATCTGAATTAGATGCACTTGCCGAAACAAACATTTCCGCTTCCATCATATTAGGATTCAACCCAATGAATGCAACCGTTGAAGGTAAAATGAATATGTGGGAAAACGGAGATGATGGTGCTTATGAAAAAGGTTTACTTGAAGTAGCTGCTGATTGTGGTATTGATAAATTTATGATGGATACTGCTGTGACTCCTTTAGGTCAGGGAGCAGGTATTGCTGCTAGAACTTCTTTTGCTGAAAAAGCAAAATGGGGTTATCCTGTTGGATCTGGTATTCACAACGTTCCATCTGCATGGGATTGGTTAAGAGACTATAAAAAAGAAGGAAATAAAACTGCATTTACTGTTTGTGATATTGGTGCAAACATTGTTCAAGTTATGTGTGCAGGAGACTTTGTTCTCTTTGGACCTATTGAAAATGCTAAAATCGCATTCCCTGCAGTTGCTCAAACAGACATGTTCATTTCAGAGGCTTCAAAACCTTTAGGAACTGAGCCTGTTGAAAATCACCCTATGAATAAATTATTATAATCTTGTTAATAACATTTTCAAACCTCAATATCGATTTGTTCTAAGTATCATTTTTCAATGATATTTGCAAATCTAAACATTAATCCAAAAATACCGAATTAGCACTGGACATCCTAAACACGTCCGGTGCTTTAATTAATAATAAACTATTAACCTTGCAGAAACCTTCGTCTTAAAATACTTGGAGTGTTATGTAAATATCATGCCTCTTCTAGTTTGATTCATTTGTTTTGTAGTTTTGTGCTTCCATTATAGTTTTTTTCGTTGAATTTTCTTTTTATTAGAATTATTACTCTTTTGTATTATTTTTCGTGCATATAAGTCCTTTCAGAAGATTGTTAGATTATTTAGTCTATAATGTCCTGTTTTTGCACCTTGGACATATCGATGTACCTGTTTAGCCATTTATATATTTTCTTATGGGTTCTGAATTATATGCTCTGTCTGCAAGTGCAAGTGAAAAAGAAAATTAATAAAAAGCATTTTTCCTATTGTTTTTTAATTTTTTAATGTTTCATATTAAACAGTTTCATTAGAAACGTTTATAATGTTTTAAGATAAATTATAATTATGAATGAAGAAATTTTTGATAATGTTCCATTTATAGCATTGATTCATAATATCTCTAAAAATCAATTAAAATACTTAAATTCAAAATTAGGTGATTTAGGTATAGATCATGACATTCGATTCATACTGTTTATTCATGATAATCCTGATTGTTCACAAGACGATTTAGCTAGTTTATTGGCTCAAAGTAAGGGAAATATTGCTAAAGTTTTAAAAAAACTTGAAGATAAAGGGTATATTGAACGTGAAATTAATCCTGAAAATCGTCGAAAATATATGTTAAAAACCACATCTAAAGCTAATGAAATAGTTCCTAAAGTAAGACAAATATCAAAAGATTGGGAAATGAAAGTAGGATTAACTGAAGCCGATGAAAATTTAAAAAGAAGAATTAAAGAAATTTCAATTAATTCTATGAATATTATTGGGAAGTAATTAATATGGAAATAAAATTTGAAACAATTGTAATGTTTATATCTTTCATTACATCTTTTTTTGCAATATTTTTATCAAATGGGATAATAATTGGTGTTCCTGCAATTGCACAGGATTTTGTAATGAATAATGTAGTTCAAAATTGGATTCCAACAATATTTTTCCTAGTTGTTGCGGTGTTCACCGTTCCGGCAGGTCAAATTTCAGGAAAATTCGGAGTTAAAAAATCACTTTTAGCAGGTATTATTGTATATTTGATAGGATCTATTGGAGGATGTCTTTCTTTTTCAACAGAATCCTTTTTATTATTTAAAATTGTTCAAGGGATTGGTGTATCATTTTTAAATGTTTCATCAATGGCTATGGTAGTTCAAGCAGTTAAACCACAAAATCGTGGTAAAGCTTTAGGTGTTACTGTAACTGGTGTTTATCTTGCAACCTCACTATCGCCGGTAATCGGAGGATTTTTAGTTCACAATCTAGGTTGGAGATCGCTA
Organism: Methanobrevibacter sp. V74; assembly: GCF_963082495.1. NCBI lineage: Archaea > Methanobacteriati > Methanobacteriota > Methanobacteria > Methanobacteriales > Methanobacteriaceae > Methanobrevibacter > Methanobrevibacter sp. V74. The sequence continues at coordinate 54,376 of NZ_CAUJAN010000003.1, read as the reverse complement.
TTTTATTTTGTAATTCCATTTTTAGTTTTATGTATGATACTGATGGCGGTAAAAATCCCACAAGAATGGAAAACCTATGAAAACCAACCTATTGATAAATTAGGTTCTATTTTATGGGGAATAGGTATTTTAACATTCATTTATGGATTCACCTCTTTAGTAAATACTCGAGGTGTTATTTTAACCATAGTAGGTATAATAATTTTATGCATATTCGGTGTTTATGAGTTAAAACAAAGTTTCCCTGTATTTAATTTGAATTTATTTAAAAATAATAAGTTCACATCATCAAATATTGCGGCATTATGTAGTTATTTCGCCATAATGGTTGTAACAACTATTTTAAATTACCATTTTCAGTATGTGCGGGGTTGGGATGCCCAAATGTCTGGTTTAATATTAGTTATTACGCCAATTATAATGGCAGTAATGGCTCCGAATACTGGTAAGTTATCTGATAGAATTCATCCACAGAAATTAGCAGCAGTTGGAATTGGAATTGCAGCAGTATCATTAGGAATATTAATATTTCTCAATGAAGGCACTCCATTATTCGTCGTTGTTTTAGCCATGATTTTACAAGGTATTGGAATGGGTTTATTCTCAAGTCCTAATATGAATGCGATTATGAGTTCTGTTCCACCAAAATATGCTCCAACAGCATCTGCTTCACAAGCAACAATGAGGACAATTGGTCAGACAATGAGTTTGGGTCTTTTAACATTGGTATTTGCTTGGGTTATGGGCAATTTAAAATTATCCCATGAATATGCAACTATGATTGTTCAGGCATCTCAAACAATTTGTTTGATTTGTTTTATTGCATGTATAATTGCGGTTTTCGCTTCTCTTGTTGGAGTACATTCAAAAGATGAATTTAACACAAATAGGAATCATTAATTTGATTCCTTTAAAATTCTAGTTGCTTAGCAATATAAATTTTACAAACCGTATTTGGAGATTCAAGATTAGCATCCTTAAATGATATTATATGGATTCAGCATGCTTTTTCAGCTATTGTTAAATTCATTATAATTGAGATGATTATTCATTCACAAATTTTTCTAAAGCTTCACCTTTAAAATGGAATAACTCCCAATCTTTCATTTCAGCTCCAATTGACAAGTAAAAATCAATACTTGGTTTATTCCAAGAAAGACAAGTCCATTCAAAGCGTCCATAACCTCTATTAAGTACTATTTTTCCAAGTTCTTTTAGAAGTGCTTTCCCGTAACCTTTGTTTCTGTGTTCAGGTTCAATAAATAGGTCTTCAAGATGCATATTTACATTTCCAGTATATGTTGAAAAACTTAAGAAGTATAGTGCAAAACCTATTGGTTCGCCATCTAGAAGAGCAAATATTACTTCCGCCTGATTTTCATCAAAGACCCATTTTTCAATGTCTTGGGATGTTGCAATAACTTCATCTGATCTTTTTTCATAATCAGCAAGTTTTTTAATGTATTCTAAAATTAAACCTGATTCTTGTCTTTCAGCTATCTTCAAAGTTAATTTTTCCATATTATTAATATAATAATTTCTCATTATATTAATTTTGACAGGTATTTAAAATATTTAATTATAATGAATATCTAAATAATTAGTAGGTGTTAAATATGGTTAATTATGATTCAGTCGAAAGTGCAAGAGAATTTTTCTATCAAGACAAATTTGCAGTAAATACTGAAATAAGATTAGATGATTTAACTGAAGATGAAGCATTTTGTAGTTTGGAATTAAGTGATGAACATAGAAATGCTTATGGTGGAGTAATGGGTGGAGTAATATTTACATTGGCCGATTTCGCTTTTGCAATTCTCTCAAATCAAATACACCAATTAACAGTTGCTCAACAAGTAAGTATTAATTATTTATCTGCTCCAAAAGGGGATAAACTCTTTGCCAAGGCAACTTGCCGTAAAAGTGGCCGAACATCATCAATTATAATTGTTAACATATCTGATGATTTGGGCAGGGACGTTGCACAGTTTGTCGGAACTGGTTTTAAGTTATAAACTAGATTTAATTTTTATTTTTCAAAACCAAATAGGATATTAATTTTTTTCATGCGTTCAAGCAGTTTAAAAAACGCATCGTGTTTTTCAATGCCGCCACTATCTGGATTAATTTCAAATGCTTTTTTAAAAGATTGTATTGCATCTCCAATTCTACCAATTCTAATAAATAATTCACCTTGCGCAAACCAAATTTCATCATAATTTTGATTTAAATCTATTGCTTTTTTAAAATAACTCGCAGAAATTTCAAAATCATTCATTTGCCAATGTTTAAGAGCTTTATACATAAAATCATGTGGTGTTATATTAACATTATTTTTCTTTTTGAGAAGTTGTGATTTTAAATTTGCAGCATTTTCATTTTTCGGATCAATTTTAAAGACAATATTATAAACATTTTCAGCCAGTTTAAACTCTTCTAATTCAACTAAATTCCTCCCTTTGAAAAGCAATGCTGAAATATTATGGGGTTGTTGTTTAATGATTTTATCAATACATATAATCGCTTTTTGATTTTGATTAGTCTTTTCTAAGTAATGGGCTTTTTGAAATAATCCTACAATATTGGTTGAATTTATCTTTAATAATGCGTCAACAGCTTCATTTAACTCCAGAGTTCTTTTAAGAGAAATTAATGCATTGGTTTTAAGCATTAAAATAGTTTCATCTTGGGTATGTTTCAATTGTTTATTACATTCTTCTAAAAGAATTTCATTATAATTCTTTGATTTTTCATTATCTCCAAGAATACTATAGATTTGAGCTAAATTATTTAAAACGCAAACATTGTCAGGTTCCAGTGCAAGACATTCTAGATATGTATTTTTAGATTCACCATATCTCTCATTTTGCAATTCCTTTTCAGCTTTTTTAAGTATTTTTTCAAATGAATTTTTTTTAAACATTCAATCTCTCCTTAAATAAGTCGTAATATTAATTAGTGCGAGGATGTTGTAGGGATTAATATGTAACAGTTCATTTGTTGTTTCAAGAGATTTATAGGATTTGTTTAGGTAATTTAAGGAGTTAATTTTGAATTGAAGCATTGCTTCGTTTTTTGGAAACTTGTCGCAAAGATTAATAATATTTTTGTGATATTTTCTAGACTTTTCATTTTGATTTGTAATGCTGTAGAGTTTAGCTATTTCGCTCATACGAGTAATGTCATTAATAATAATATTGCTTTTAATTTGCATATTTTCCACCAATTTAATTTGTAATTACTTAATATTATTTTAATTATTTTTAAATGTATCTATTATGTAATTTGAATAATATTGATTTGTTATTATTATTTTTAAGCTTAAATAAACATTATTTTTATCATGTAGTTGTCAAGAATATTGTTAATATGTAATTTGTTTTATTTTCTGGTGAAAACCGTTGTTGCGTATTTTGCTGAAGTTTGCCTATTTTGAATTTAGATTAAAATTCTTTTTTTTTAAAATTTGCAATATAATCTGATTAAATACTTTCTAAATACTTTATTTTCATATTCTTAATAAATAATACGATTTGTATGGCTTTTTTTATAAATTTAGATTGTTTAATTCATTTTTATCTTGGATATGCATTTGGACTAACCATTTAGTTTATATGTAATGAATGCAATAACTATTAAGTGATTTATTATCAAGTCGTGAAAAATTTTGATTTCGGAGTTTGCACTGCCGTAGACTCTGAAATTTTTTATAGAATTTTGACTGTTGTGATTATCAACAGATTTATAGCTATTTTTGATGAAATTACTTTTTATTGCAGTATTATTGCTAACTTTAAAGGGTAATTGAAATAAATTATTGTTGATTTGACTTAATTTTTTGATTTATTTTGTTTGAATGGTAATATTTAAATATTTAGTTATACCTAAAATACTATAAGATATATTTTTATTATATCTGTGTACTTGAGGTGAAATTATTAAAAATAATAAATTTATTATGGCTGTTTTAGTTATTGCCATAACTCTACTATTCTTAGGTTCTGTTAGTGCTGCAGATGATATTAATGATGTAAATCTAACAGATTATGATAATTCTCTTGAAATAAGTGAATTAAATGAAATAGATGATGTTGATGATGTTGCCAGGGAAGGCAACACTGTTAATGTCGGTGATGAAAAATGTAATGAAGTTCTAGGGGCTTCTAACGATGATGTTTTAGAAGGAACAGCATATACTTCTTTAACTCCTGTAAGTGGATATGTTGATGTTGGCGGAGTAATAACCGCTACTGTCAATGTCCCTATCTATGTTAAAATGGGTACTGATTATGATACATCATATGGTCCTCCATCTAGTGGGGATACTGTTTATATTCGTGAAAATCAGAATACTTATGTGAATTTGCTTCCATCAACAACTTATGGGGTAGCTACAAGTGGTGAGGGTGCTCCATTAACATTCACATCTGTGGGCACTTATTCTTTCTTATTTAAAGTACCTAAGGACAATTATGATATTTATTCCAATATATTGAATGTAAATGTTGTTGAAAATTCTGAACCTTTGGCTACTACTGTAACTTTGGAATTGTCTCCAAGTGAAGTAATAATTAATAATAATATTACGGTTATTCCTACGGTTAAGGATGAAAATAATAATGTTGTAACTTCTGGTGTTGTTAAAATTTATGATACTTTAAATTATTATTATGCTGATCCTGTTTTAACTATTAATGCTGGTGAAACTGGTAATTATTCTGATTCAGTTCATTCCCCAGGTTATACTGGATATTTGTATGGTGTCTACTTCCCGGGTGAAGGTAATTATAAGCAAAGTGATGTGTCTGCGGGGGCTTCATACACTCTTTTATCTTCAAATACTTTAGACTTAACCGTTAATGGCGGCACTGAAATTACTGTTGAGAATGGCACAAGTTTTGATGTGTTAGCTAGCTTAACTGGTGGAAATGGTGTAATAACATTATATGTTAATGGTGTTGAAAACATTACTTTAACTAAAAATGTTGTTACTGCTTTAACTTTACCTGTTGGTAATTATACTTTATCTGCTAGTTACAAAAAAGATGGTGGCGATTTTTATGCATCAGCTGAAAGTAACGAAGTAACTGTTCATGTTGTTGAAAAATCTGCTCAAAATCAAATTGTAGTTTCTGTTGAAGATGTAACGTTACAAAGTCAAGTCGAAATCAAAGTTGCCGCAACAATTGATGGCAAATACACTATTGATGTTAACGGAACTATGGTGGAAGTAACCGTAACTGGTGGAAAAGGCAGTCAAAATATTACTTTAGCTGCTGGCGAGTACTATGCTAATGTAACAGGTCAGGATGGGGCAAATATTACAAATGCAGTCTTTACTGTATACCCTGAACCAAAAATCGGCGAATTAATTATTAGGGATGCTAACTACATTAGTAATGACACCATTACAATATCTGCTGAAGGCAATGTTACAATTTATATTGAATATTACCTTACTTCTTCTGTTGATAATCCAACTACTGAAAGAATCGAATTTAATGTTGGAGGATTTAAAAAAGCTGTTGATAATCCAGTAAGGGGAACTTACACTGGTGCATTTAGTTTTGTTGTAAATGAAACTGCTGATTTCACTATTAACGCAAGTTATTATGCATACAAATTCATGGAAGGTGAATATGCATTTGAAAGTAACAATATTTTAAGATATTCAGTTGTAATCAACGGATCGTCTAAAAAAGATGTTACCTTAAATGTCACTGTTAACCATGAACATAATGATGATAATTATTATACTGGAACTTGGGATGACAAGTCATTTGATGTTGTCACAACCACTTTAGAGGGTATCGACGGAGTAATTATCTATAAAAAAGGCGAAACTGAATTAGGTAGAGCAAACATCGGTGAAGAATTTGTATTAAATGCTAGTACTTTAGGAATAGGAGCTCATGAAATCACTGCTGTATTTGAAGGTAATGATTCATACAATGGAGCTAATTATACTTTTACTATTGCTATTGCTAAAGCAGAAATTAACTACGTATTGACTATAGATAATGTAACTTATCCTAATCATGCTATTGGTAAATTCTATGCTAATGTAGGTGGTAATTATACCATAACTATTGGAGGAACTGATTATATTGTTAATTATGTGGAATCAGAAGATGATAATCCAGTGTCATTCGATATTAATTTATTGCCTGTTGGAGTTTACACACCTTCAAACATTGTATATGAAGATATGGAACATTATGAATTTGCCATGACAAATGCGCTTCCTACATTTGAAGTTATTGTTGGTGAAGTTGAATTAGATAGTAATGTTTTGACAATTGTAAACAGTACAACTCCTACATTCACAATCAGTTTACCTAATGCAACTGGCAATTTAACTGTATCTGTTGAGGGTAAAAATTATACTGCTGAATTAAAAGATGGTAAAGCTACCGTTAAGATTACTGATTTGAATCCAGATAATTACACAGCTACTGTAACTTACTCTGGGGATGATAACTATAAAGGCAGTTCAATCGAATCCAGTTTTGTTGTTAAAGAAAAAGTACCTATTGATGCAAATTCTACTTTATATGTGACCATTCCTGATGGAAGCCCTAATCCTGTATTTAGTATTAATTTGACTGATGCTACTGGTAATTTAACTGTAACTATTGGAAATAAAACCTATACTAAAGAGTTAGTAAATGGTAGTGCAACTATTGTTGTTGATGATTTAAATCATGGATCTTACAATGCAACTATAACTTACTCAGGGGATGATAAGTACCCAAGTATTTCTAAAAACACTACTATTACTATTCCAAAACCTGTTTTAAAAGCTTCAAATGTCAATGCTGTTTACTCTGCTAAAGCATATTATAAAGTTCTTGTGACAGTTAATGGAAAAGCTGTAGCTGGCGGAAATGTAACCATTAAATTCAATGGCATAACATACTTTGTCATTACTGATAAGTATGGTTATGCTGTTTTTAAAGTTAAAACAAATGTAAAACCTAAAAAATATGTTATAATATCTTCTTATAAAGGAGTGCAGGTTAAAAACATTGTAAAAGTTGCACATGTTATTAAAGCTAAAAATTACAATGTTAAAAAGTCTAAAAAGGTTACTAAAGTAAAAATTAAACTTAAAAAGGTTGATGGAAAATACCTCAAAAACAAAAAACTCAAAATTAAATTTAAAGGTAAATTCTATAATGTTAAAACCGGCAAAAAAGGTGTAGCTACTTGGAAAGTTAAAAAATCCATGCTTAAAAAACTTAAAGTTGGTAAAAAATACAAATATCAGGTAAAACTTGGAAATGATAAAGTAACTAAAAAATTAAAAATTAAAAGATAGGGATTAAATTCTCTATCAACTTTTTCTATTTTTCACAAGAAAACTTTCTTCAATATAATTGATTTTTTGATTAATTAAACTGCTATTTTTGATAAAATTATTCCATTTAAAATATTTTTCATCTAATATTTATCGGCCAATAATATAATTTTATTTATCTTTCCCGTTCATTGGCACTTTCAAAAACTTGTTTGATTTAAATATTTGCAAGTTTTTTATTAAAAACTTTTTCTTAATATTTGGAGTTATTTTTATAATTTAAAGCTAATTAATCAGTTATTTTGAAAAATTTAAATGAATAGATTAATCGAAAAAATTAGTTATCACACAAGTTTTTGAAAGAGTCCGTTCATTATACATCACAATATATAATTACTTATTTTTCTAAAAATATTAGTATGGGACTTATGGATGTAATGCTTAAAAGAAGGAGTACAAGGAAATTTGGTGACGAGCAGATAACAAAAGAAGAATTGGATAAAATCTTGCAAGCGGCACTTCTTGCTCCAACAAGTATGAATAGAAAACCATGTAACTTTATGGTAGTTGAAAGGGCTGAAACCTTGGAAAAATTATCAAAATCTAAGAATCATGGTGCAGATTTAATCAAAGGGGCTAATAAGGCCATAGTTGTTATTGCAGATACGATGATTGCAGATACTTGGTGTGAGGACTCATCAATTGCTCTGACTTATATGCATTTAATGGCAACAGAACTGGGGGTAGGAAGTTGCTGGGTACAAATACACTTAAGAAGTAAAGAGGGTATTGATTCAGAAGAAATTGTAAGGGATATTTTAAAAATTGATAATCATTACAGGATTGTGGGGATTCTTGCATTGGGTCACTCAGAAGATATCCCTAAACCCCACAAGGAAGCTGACATTGATAAGAGTAGGATACACTTTTTAGTTTAAATACTTTTTACCCTTAAATAGTTACAAAATATTTATATATGTTTTAAATTAACTCTTATACATAGGTAATTAGAAGGTATTAAAATGCATGTTAAAGATTTATTGGATTATCTAGAGGTTAAAATTAAATTACCACAACATTGGTATTCAACAGATATTAGTAATGATTTTGAAGGTGCAGAACTTATTCAAAATGATGAAGTTATTGAAATAGAAACAGTTGGTGAAAAAAACACAAAATTGATTGTTATCGATGTTAATGACGGAATGAGTGTGGTTACAAAATTCCCAGACGGCAAAGTAATTGGTGTTAAATATTTAGATAATAAAGATGATTTTGAATATATTGGAAAACCTTCTGAATTATATTATTAATAGTTAAGGATTATTGAGACATATTTAATGTTCATGAATTTTAAATTCAATTAAAATAAATGGAGGAATCTATCATGGCTGATAAAAAAGCACCTGCAGATGGTTGGCCGGTTATTAGTGGTGATTATATTGTAGGTGACCCAGAAAGTCCTGTTGCGGTAACTACTCTTGCTTCCCATATTGAAGCTGATCTGACAGGAGCAGCTATTGCAGGACCATGTAAAACAGAAAACTTAGGTATTGAGAAAGTAGTTGCAAATATTATATCCAATCCGAACATTAGATTTTTAATTTTGGCTGGTGCCGAAGTACAAGGTCATATTACTGGTCAAAGTTTTAAAGCGTTATACGAAAACGGTGCGGATGCAGATAAAAAGAAAATCATTGGCGCTACTGGGGCAATTCCATTTGTTGAAAATGTTCCTCTTGAAGGTGTTGAAAGATTCCAGCAACAATTAGAAATTGTTGATTTAATTGACACTGAAGATATTGGGGCAATTCAATCAAAAATCAATGAATGTGTTGAAAAAGATCCTGGAGCACTAGAAGCAGAACCTATTGTAATGGAAGTTGACGAAGAAGAAGAAAAATTAGTAATTGTCAACAAAAAAGATTCTAAGAAAAAAACTGAGGCATAACTTGTCTCAGTTTACTGTTTTTTTTTTAAAAAATTAAAAAATAGGATTGAATTAGCCAGTTCAATCCTTAAAATAAACCTGTATCATTTAAACGCTCTTCAAAGTAGTGAGCTGCATCATCTGCTTTTTCTTTAATAATGACTGCAACAATGACTGTTACAACAGCAATTCCAATTGAAATAGCTAATGCTGGAAGATAATTGGACCAAACCACTCCTAATTGGGCTTCTCTAATCAAATCAATAGCATATGTCATTGGCAGGTATGGATAAAGTGTTTGGAAAACATTATCCATAATTTCAATTGGATAGATTCCTCCAGTTCCAGAAATTTGAAGTACTAAAAGAACCACTCCAATTCCTTTTCCAACTTGTCCCAGGGCAGATATTAAAGAATACATTAACACCATAAAGGTCACCGATATCAGTGCTGCTGAAAATGTAAACAGTAAGGGATTTTCAATTTCAACTCCTAATAAAAATAATCCTGAAATTGTAACAGCTGCTTGAAGCAAACTCATTATTATAAATAATAATAGTTTTCCAAAGTACATTTCAATAGGTGAATATTTGGTTTCAGTACTACTTTCTATTCTAAGCATTACGCAGGTAATTACCGCTCCAACCCACATTGATAAAACAATGTAAAATGGTGCAACATTAGATCCATAATTTTCAACGGGATATACTTCGTTACGTTCTAATTTAATCGGGGAATAAATATAATCTCCGATTTGTGATTCGTTAACTCCGGTTATTCCTGAAAGTGAATTTGATGCACCATATAATGCACTAGCTGCTGAAAATAATGCTTGTGTCGCTGAATTTGATAATAATTGGGAACCTGCTGCAAGACTTAGCGCGCCGTTTGCTAATTCAGTAGAACCATCTGCTAACTTGTTTGCACCGTCAGCTACATTGCTGGCTCCTCCTGCAACATCACTTGCACCATTTGCAAGTTTTGAAGAACTGCTGGCTAATTGAACAGAACCCTCTGCCAGGTCACTGGATCCTCCCGCTAGTTTCGAACTCGAATTTGCAAGATTAACTGAACCCTCAACTACTCCTTTTACAGGTCCAGGTAATGTTGATGGATCAACTGATGATTCTAAATCACTTGCACCTTTTTGAACTTGCTTGGAACCAGATTTAATTTTATCTGCTGATGAGGATACTTTGCTTGCTCCGTTTTCAACAGATTTTGACCCTGACTTTATTTTGTTGGCACCATGATTCACATCTGAAGCACCTGATTTTACTTTACTGGCACCGGAACTCACGGAATTTGCTCCAGATGATACGTGGTCTGCTCCAGAGGCGATTTTATTCGCTCCATTTGAAAGTTGAGTAGCCCCGCTTGAAAGTTGTCCTGCTCCTGAAGATAAACCGTCTTGTAATTCACCTAATTTTCCATATGCGGCTATGTCAATAAATTCAACGATTTTAGCATTTATACGGGTATAAACGGCATTTGCTGCAGCATCAGTGAGTTTATTTGCAACAGGGTTGGCTTTAATATTAACAAGGTAATTTATTTTTGCGGATTTTGGATTGTCGGTTGTTATTGAAATGACATCTTTACTTAAATCCTTGGGAATTATCATCCCAGCATAATAGTCACCATTATTAACTCCTTCTCGCAGTTCATCTTCTGTGACAAAAACCCATTTATAGTTGCTGTCATTTTTCAGGTCTTTTACAATTTCATTTCCAACATTTAACTGTTGATTTTCGTATGTAGCTCCTTTATCAAGATTTGCTATTGCAAATTCGATGGAATCGGTATTTTCATAAGGATCCCAACATGCTTGGATATTTAAAAGAGCGTATAGTGAAGGTAAGATTATTATAGCAACTAATACAATTATTACAATTGGATTAGAAAATGATGCTTTTAAATCTCTTTTCATAATTTCAACAATATTGTTGATCTCTCTTCCACTCATTTTATTCACGTGTCCCGTTTAAGACGATATCTAGGAAGTCTTAAATATATATAATATATATCTCGCTTTGGAGTTTTTATAAACTCTCCAAAGAATCATTGGTTTAAAAAAAGAATACTGATCATGCTAAAATATAATGCCTAACTTTGTGCATTTTTCGTTGTTTGATTTTTAAAGTAAAAAATTCACTTAATTTTTTACATTATAATTTCATTAATTTTTAAAAATACATTATTTCGACAGAAAAGTTGCTATTCCTATTTTAATGACATTTAATTCATCATCGGTTAAGAAAACCACCTTGTAAAAGCAATCCATTAAATATTCTTCAAGACTTATAGAAGCCAAATTCAGATATTCCTTTGAGTTTATTGATTAAAATACACCAATGCTCTTTAGGTATTTATTGGATTTTCCATTCTAAAAAGATTAACTTCAAATTAATTACTGTAGTAGCTTCAGATATTCCATTTTTTCAAAACATGAAATGGGGTATTGATGATTTTCAATACTTCCATTTACAACTTCCATATGTAAGTAAGTATTTAATTACATTTAATTATTATGTTTTTGTGGGCTTCTGTCTTTACACTTTTTTGCATTTTTTTAAAAAATACAAAAACTTTATATATTTCACGAAATACATAGTATATTACAGTTTTAAAACTGCATTTTTTTGAAAGATATGATATTAATAGTTAAATTTATATATCATTAAAATTAATGTATTATTACAAAAATGCATAACTTTTTAAAAAATGCATTAATTTTAAAAAACCACACCATTGTATTTTAAGGTGACAAAAAAATAACCGAGGTAATAATATGAATGCTAAAATTAACTGGAGTGAAAAAGTAAAAAATTTGGATGAAAATATAAGAAAAGAAATTGGTATTGAAGAAGAGAACCATACTAAACATATATTAATCAATGTACAGACAAATGCCTCCGAAGATATTGGACCGGCATTTATCGTTGGGGAAGATGAAATATTCCTTGATTTATTTGTACTGTCATCACAAGGACTTGGAATAACATCAACTGCTGTTTTGAAAGATAACATTCAAAGTATAGGGGTTATTGGAGGCGTTTCTGCAGAAAAAGTTAACTTATCAGAAGTTACTGACGAAACACCGCTGCTTGATGATGTTACTGATTTATATCAATAGATTAGTTTTGCCTCACCACCAAAACTAATGCTCATTCAACCACCATTATTTTTTTCCAACTTTCTTCAAGGGATTGAAATGCAAGAAATAAAATTAACTGCTATAGCTGAAATAAATTCTGGCCTTTCATATAGGCGTTATTTAGATGAAAATGGGGATAAATTCAAAATAATTGTACAGAGATCCATAAAAAAAGATGGAGTATTGTCTGATTTTGAAGAAGTAACTTTAAATCACCACATTAAAGGCAGGTATTTTACACAAAGAAATGATGTGCTAATTAAAATGACATATCCCTATGATATAGTCTGCGTTAAACAAGAAAATTTGGTTATAAGTGATAAAATTGCAATAATACGACTTAAAAAAGGTTATGATCCAGAATTTATTGCACATTTACTTGCTAATGCCCATATTAAAAAACAACTTCATGAACTTGGAGGCAGTGGTAAAATGCCTCACACATCACTAAAAGAAATAAAGCAACTTCAACTTCATGTTCCTGATTTAGAAACACAAATCAAATATGGAAAATTATTGGATACAATAAATGATAAAATATTTGAGGATTTGCGCCAAGTTGAATATGACAGGAACCTCAAAGAAGCAATATTGAATGATTTATGGGATGGGGGTAATGAACTTAAAATCTAATAACTACAATATTTTAAAACAATTAATGTCAAATTCAAGAAGATTCAAGCTGCCTCCTCAAATTGACTACATTGTCCTTTACACATTTTTGTATAAATATTGCTCTGATATTGTAAAAGATTATTTGTTGATGGAGCTAAAAAATGCCGAAGTCACTCTTGACGAAGCTTATGTGAATAAAGTTTTCCAATCACAGCTTCGTCTTGATTCATTAAAATTAAATGGGTTTTTTATTAAAAGGCCTGAAGCTTTTATTGAAGAAGTAGTCAATGATAATTACTTAAAACCGGACTTTTTACAATATTTTTTAAATGCATTTCCAAAATATGCAGTATTCAGTTCGGAATATCATAATATGGAATATTTCAACCATTTATTCAAAACAATTGATGAAATTGATATATATGAATTTAGCAATGAGGGAAGTGAAAATATCTGTGAGGTGATATATTTAATTTCAAAATTAAATGTTTTTGAGCAAGATTTTGAATTTAAGGAGGTATTTAATGTAATCTCTTCCTCAAGATTGATGCATGTGGAATCAAATCCTGATTATATCACCCAAGTTCTGTCTGAACTTGTTTTAAGTGATAAAAAAAGGATGGGCAGTGTGTATGATCCTTTTATTAAAAATGGAGATTCTATCATGTCCTTAAATGAGAGTAACATCCAGTATTGTTATGGTAAAGATGAAAATAAATCAAATTTCTTATATGTATTTGCTAAATTTTTTATAAATAATTTTCCATCAAATAATGTCTTTTTAAAGCATGAAAATGCAATTAATTCTATAGATATAAATGGAGCTTCATTTGATGTTATTTTATCAAGAATTCCTATAGCTATTAAAAATTATCATTCCTCAAATTTTCAACAGAATATGGAAATTGTTAAAAGGAGTAAACGTTGTGAAATTGAAACATTGTTAGTTGATAAATTAAATATTGATGAGAATTCTTTTAAACAAGATTATGAGTTAAATAAAGCTCTTGAAAATCTTGTTGATAAAATTGACTTAAACGATTCAAATGTTGATTTTTCCGGAGAGTATAAATCATTAGCGGATAGTGAATTTTTATTTTTAATTAATCTTGCTGATTCACTAAAAGATGATGGAATCATGGTCATTAGTATTTCTGAAAATTTCTTATTTAAAGATTCACTTGAAATTCTTAGGAAGTATTTGACTCTTGAGAAGAATTACATAGACACAATTATTCGCATTCCTAGTGAAATTGATAAATCAGGGCCTGAAGTTGTTATTGTATTTAGAAAAGATAAGGTTTATCGGAATATCTTATTTATTGACATGTCTTCAGATTATGAAACACAAAGAGCTAAACGAGTTTTCCCAGGTTTATTTAGGAAAAATCTCATTTTAGATAATAAAACAATAGATAAAATGAAAAAAGTATTTTCAGACAAATTAACAGTATCTAAATTTTCAAATTTCATTTCAATAAATGAAATTAAAAATAATAAGTTTAATTTGTCTGTTTCTCGCTATGTAGATACTTTTGAAGGGGAATTCATTTCACTAGATGAGTTAATTTCACAAAAAGAAGATATTGATTCTAACATTAACAGGTTAAATCTAAAAATTGAAAAAATGATGGATGAATTAAATATCCGTTTTTAAGCGGATATCCTCATAAACATCATCATTTATAATCTCTTCTGCTTTATTAAAGTAAGATAAGTGTATAATTTGATTTTCATAAAGGTATAGTTTTCCAAGCCCTTCGGGATTTTCAAAATCATATGGTTTTTCTAACCCCATGTTTTCTCTTTTTTCAAATGTAGAATCAAATACATTGTTTATTATTTCTCTTACAGTATCAATATTCACTGTAAATATTTTATCTTCAATTTTCGCGTCAATTAAATAACTTTTTAATATTTTTTCATGAAATGCATTGTAAATTGTTGGGTTTAAAAATAATTCAAATCCTTTAATTTCACCATTAATCATGATTAAAACACCATTTTGACCATCAACAATTTCAAATTCTTTAATAATTTTATCGTGATTGCTTTTCAATTGTTCATAGCTTTCTTCCATTGCACTGGTTGGTGAAACATATGAATTTTCATCTTCTAAATCATTAATAGATGACCAAATGACGTCTTGGTATTGGGATCTACTTCTTGAGGCGATTTCTTTTGACCTTCTTGTGTTATAATTTGCAATATAGTCCGAATTTTTAAATTCACTTTTGTATCCCCATCTACCTCTTTCAGTACAGCTCACTGGAATTTTCATAGTACTTTTTGGCTCCATAACTATTGTATTGTTAACTAATCGGTTTTGATCTCCTCCGATTACTTCTTCTCCATCAATTAGGATTAAGGGGGTTATTGCATTGTTTTCAACAATTAATGTGTTTACTGTTGAGACTTCACATTCTTTAACTTGAACTAATCCTAGTTCGAATCCATTTTTAAGTGTTAAAATGTCTAACTTATTGTTAATTTGGGTTTTTAGGGGTATTATTGTAATATTTTTATGGCTTTGTGGAGTTAGGATATCAATATCTCTATTTACTTCATCTAATTTAATTGTCATGTTATCACTCTTTTAGCTCAACTTTTGATAAATCTTCACAGAGGAAATGAACATCACTTTCAAGATTTTTAATTTCTTCACTGAGTTCATCAATTGACAGTACTTTAGCTATTGCATCATTGGGGTGTATAAATTGTATTTTTGCAAAGTATTCATCAGTAATTTTGTCATATAATCTTCCAGCACTCATTGTACCTTTAATTACTGTGTTGGTGCTGTTGGATACATAACCTATTTTTCCAAAATATCTCATTTCACAAGCTATTGCTTCTGTATCTTGTCTATTTTCTGGTTCTTTTGTCAGCTTCACAATTCCATTTAGAACTAATGGTTTTGCCCCGTGCATATTCTCAAATGCCATTAGCGTAATATACATTTTTTACCTCCTTGTGTGTATCTTGTGTGTTACTATTATTTAAGGGTATCGTTAAATTGTAAAAAAATATTAAAAAAGAGTTAATAAAAAGGAAAAAATAGATTTTATAATCTGCTGACTTTAATTAAAGATTCAACAGGCACACCTTCAATTTCTGAAAGCCCTGCTTTATCAATTAACACTGTAACACAAGTAGGTTCTCCACCTAAATCTTTAACAGTGTGGATAACTTCTTTTGCAGTTTTGCCACTGGTAATTACATCATCAACAATAACAACTTTTTTGCCTTCAACAGTTCCGAAGTTAGTGCTGATTGTACCTTCATCATCAATTTCATCAGCATCTTTTCTGTGTTTTTGAGGGTGGAATATTGCAAGAGAAGTGTTTATGCCAGTCATGTCCTCAATTAAATCAGCCATTACGGTTGCAAATGGAATTCCACTAACTGCAATGCCTACAATGGTATCCACTTCCCCATGTGATAATGCCATGTCACTTAGGGCACCTGAAACATAACTTAAACGTGTTGAATTTCCACCTATGCTTTTCCAGTTAATAGCAAAGTCAACTGGTGCTTCTGCTTTCATTTCAGCTGTTTTTTGAAGGGTTAACCATCTTGCGGTGTCCATACTCACATTGAGTTCATCAGCTATTTCTCCAGTGGTAAATCCATGTTGTCTGAGTTCCTTAGCTTTTTGAATTAATTTTTGTTTCACGCTATCACCTTATTTTAGTTCTTCAAAACTAATCGGTTTATGTTCATTAGAGGATTTGTTAGCAGCAATAACCATTTTAAGGGCTTTAAGTCCATCTTCACCAGTGATTTCTGGTTCAATTCCATTCATCACTGCATTTACGAAGGATTTTAATTCGCCTTTAAGGGGTTCTTCATGTTTAATTTGAATATCTTGAGCAAATTTACCGTATACTTCAATACTCTGTTTGATGTAATCGACTGAGATTATTCCAGCAGTACCGGTAACTTCTAATTCTCTACGTTTATATGGAGTTAACCAATTTACTTCAACTATTCCAGTAGATTCATTATCAAAATTCACCATAATTTCTGCATGGTCTTCGAATTCACTGTCATCGAAACTACAGTTCATTGAACCATAAACTTGAACAACTTCTTCTTCAAATAAGTAATTCATTATGTCTAAATCATGAATAGCTAAATCTATTGACACACCGACATCTTTAATTCTTGGTGGAAGGGGCCCTACTCTTTTTGCAAAAGCAGATACCACGTCTCCAATAACTCCGTCATCAATAAGTTCTTTAGCTTTTTGAACAGCGGGATTAAATCTTTCAACATGTCCTGTTGCAAGCATGACTCCTGCTTCTTTAGCCGCGGAAATCATTTCTTCAGCTTCTTGCACGGTAAATGCAATTGGTTTTTCTACTAAAACATGTTTTCCATGATCAATAGCTTCCATTACAACTGCATGGTGGAATGTGGTTGGTACACATACACTTACTGCTTCAATTTCAGGATTTTCTAATAGTTCGCTATATTCAGTAAAACCTTTAGCACCATACTTTTTCTCAATTTTTTTAAGTGCTCTTTCACTTACATCACTTACAGCGACTAAATTTGCTTCTTCCATTTTGTGGTAAACACGAACATGGTTTTCACCCATTGCGCCTACACCGACAACTCCTACATTAATAGTTTTCAATCTAATTCCTCCGTTTAAACGTAATCCTTGAAAAGTTTCCCAATACGGCCACCAAGTTCAACCGCACTGCGAACAGATCCCTTTTCTGTTTGTCCTTTAAGGATTTCTCCTTCTTTAGTTAATAAAATTGAATAAATACTGAACTCATTATTTTTCACACGTGCTATAGCACCAATTGGCCATTGGCATCCAACGCCAAGTTCCTCTAGCACTTTTTTCTCAGCAAGTACTTCCTGCATTGAAACATAATCATTTAATTTAGAAATTAACTCGTTTTTATCAGAGTCACGTCTTGTAATAATAGCCAGTGCCCCTTGACCTGCCGGTGGCGTAATATACTCTAGTGGAAATACATTTTTAATATATTTTGTTAGATTTAATCTTTTAAGGCCAGCTTCAGCCATAATTGTTGCATCTAAATCGCTATTTAAGGCTTTTTGAATTCTAGTTTCAATATTTCCTCTGATGGGTTTAAGTTCAAATTCCTTTTCGTAATGATTACAAAAAGCTTCTCTTCTAAGACTACTAGTTCCAAGGCGTGAACCCGGACCTAGATTATTCCAGTCTTTTTTAGAGATTAATACTTCATTTGGAGATTCACGTTTTGGAACAGCTATAACTTTTAAATCTTCATCCAATTCAGTAGGCAAATCTTTAAAACTATGAACTGTAAAGTCAACTTCTTCTTCTAAAAGAGCAATATCCAATTCCTTAGTAAAAAGTCCTTTCGAATCCATATTGTACAATTGGGAGGTAGTAATTTTATCTCCTTTTGTCTTAATAATTTCAATATCAATAGTTTCGCCAGTTATTTTACTTAAATCTGAGCAAACTTGTTTTGTTTGAGCTAAAGCCAATTGGCTTCCACGGGTTCCAACAATCATTAGTTATCTCCAAAATTTAAAATTTATTTATAAGCTTATAACTTATAATATTTGCTACATTATTAATTTTTACATTAATATTTATTAAATGTTTCAATTTTTAAAAAATTTTATCTTTGTGAAAGTTTCCGGTAATCTGAACGATAAATAAAAAGGAGGTTTTTATTATTTTTTATAGCTAAATCGTAAATATCTTCATAATTTTCGAAATATAAGTAGTTTTGAGTTGTTTTTTTAGAAATTGACAATCCTAATTCTCCGGTCAAAATCAGATCTATGTTAACATTATTTAAATATTGTGTTAATTTTTCTTCATCAATCTCTTCGCAGGTAATCCCATAATCTCCTCCGATGGAAACATAATAATCATCTAGATCCTTAATCATGTTTATTGATTCTTTTATAGCTTGAGTATTCAGTCCGGGATTTATTTCTTCGATGATAATTGAGTTTTGCATTGTTTTTTTATTGGTTCTGCCGGGGATGCCTTTATAATTTTCAACTCCATTTATTATTTTGTCCAAATCAATTTCTAAACTCAGACAAGTTAAAATTACTCCTAATGTATTGCTGACATGATGAGGTCCGGGTGCAAAGCAATTCAGGCGAAGTTCGCCTGAAACAATATTGCTATTAACAGTTTTAATGTCATGATATATTATTTCAAGTTGTGTCCGGTCTAAATCATATTCCACATTTTTGATAAATAAATTTGAAGATGGGTCATTCAGTGAAAAGCTATTGATTTTGCCATGTTTTATATTAGAATAATATTTATCCAATGCTTCTTTTTGGATACATACGCATTTACATCTGAATACTTGTTTTTTAGCTTCACTTGCAGAACTTTTACCTTTTGCTATTGGATAGTCTTCGGTGATGTTTAATAGAAGTCCAACATCTCCAATTCCACTTGCTCCTAGGGAGGATTCAAAAATAGCGCAATCATATTTTCGTATGTTTTTGCTTTCAACGATGCCTTCAGCTATCTCACAAATGGGATTTGCAGTTTTATATGCTAAATCAATCGTTTCCTTGATATTGGCAGGCGCAATTGAAATATTTTTTTTTAGAATAATCTCTTTTCTGTTTTCATATAGCAATGCTCCTAAACTTGATAATATCAGTGGATTTTTATCAATTAATATTTCTTTAAGCATAAAAACGGAGGTGGTCTTTCCTTTAACTCCTGTAACTTCTATTTTGACTATATCTTCTCCCCAATCAATTAAAAGTTCTTTCATGATTTCATGATGGCTTTTGAAAGTATAGTTTAAGTTGGAATTATATGATTCAACCTCTTCAAAACTCAATGGCATATGGATTGGATATATTATAGTTATATCTCCTTTCAGATCTGCCAAATCACTTAATCGGATTAATTTAACATTATAAACGTCAAGCAGTTTACTGTCGGTACTGTTTAATGTATTGTATAGGTCATATACAAAGACATTTTTACCTTCTTTAGCTAAACTAATGGCTATTTTAACTCCTCCATGAGTTAAATCAATAACAAGATTATTCATTATTGCACCGATTATGTGTTTCAATTCCACCTTCTTTTAATTTGTCTTTTACTTTTTCATAGAAGTATTTACTTGAAGTTCTAATGAAGTATGCATCTTTCCTAGATTTTTTGAATTTAATTTCTTCTTCATATTTTGCTTCCTCATTAATCTGACCATCCATTACAAATACTGCATTTTTACCTTTTTTAAGCAATTTAACAGTGATTTCACTATTATCCGATACTACAAATGGCCTTACTCCAAGTTTATATGGACAAATTGGAATTATGACAAATCCCGCAACTTTCGGATCTACAATAGGTCCTCCTGCAGACATGGAATATGCTGTTGAACCGCTGGGGGTCGATATGATTAATCCGTCTGCTCTAACTTCTTCAATTATCTCCCCATCAACTAAAATCTCGAAATTAAGCATTTTCGCAGGTTTGTCAGTCATAACAACTACTTCGTTCATTGCTGTGAAATTATGATTTTCATGTGATACAACAAGTCGGGTTCTTTTTTCTTTATAATAATCTCCTTTTAAGATATCTTTAAATGCATCAAATGTATTTTCAACTTCAATTTCTGTTAAAAATCCTACTGTACCCATATTTATTCCAAAAATCGGAATTTCTGGTTTCAGCCTGGACTGCGCTCTTAATAGTGTGCCGTCCCCGCCGAGAATTGTTGCCATGTCACACTCAAAATTATATAACTCTTCAGCTAATTTTTCATAATCTATATTAAAATCAATGTCATCAAGCATGTTAGCAATTTTAGGGTAAGTTTCTTGGGTTTCTTTAATAATCTTTTCTAAATTAGGGTTTTGTTTAATTTCAGTTAATTTTTGAGCTAATTCTTTTTCAATGACTACTTCACAGCCATTTGTTAAAATATGGTCAATAATTTTTGCTGAAAATAAAATGGGTTTATCTTGATCAATTCTTGAAATAATTCCAATTTTACCAATAACATCTGCTTGATTATTATTTAAGATATCAATAATTTGTTTGTGCATTTCTCTGTTATTTGCAGCCACAACAATTGTTTTTTCATAAATGCTTAAGATATTGTTGAGTTTTTGACCGTATTTGTCTGTAATTATGCATCCTGCTTCTTCAAGAATTAATTTTCCTGCTGCAATATCAATTATTCTGCTTCCTCTTAAATCAAGAAACGCATCATATTTTCCGCTTGCAACATATGAAAGTTCCAAAACAACACTTCCAAGTACTCTCATACGTCTAGCACGGTCAACAAGGGTTGATGCTTCTGAAGTTCCTGTTTTTGTAAATCCTCCAAGAGTCATTTTGTTTATTTTAACATTATCCCGTGGTTTAACTTTTTCATTATTCAACAAGCATCCTTTACCTTTTTCAGCTTCAAAATAATTGCCGCTTGCTATATTATATACGAAACCAAGCTCCACATCATTTATTGTTGCAAGATTGCCTTGGTTAACTTCTGCCACAGCGATTGAAATAGCATATGCAGGAATTTCATTAATGGCATTATTTGTACCGTCAATCGGATCAATTAAAAATATGAATTTCGGAGTTTCATCTTCGCTCAAATCAGTTCTTCTCAATTCCTGGGTTAGGATAATACTTCTTTTTGTACCTTTTCCAAGTTTCAATTCCCCTACTTCTTCACTAACTAAATATGATAATACTTCTGCATTCTTTAGAATATTTATGAGTTTTTCTTCAGCTATTTGGTCGATATATGATGTTGGGGTTCCATCAGCTCCGATTTTTATTTCTGTTCCCCCTAATTCGGTTCCAACATATTCTCTAACAGCTGGACCAACTGCTTTGATTATTTTATTTACCAATTTTTTGGCGATTTTTTTGGTTTCGCTGTCCATATTATCACTCTATAATTTCGTCATTTAGATAAACTACTGAGGATACAACTGATGCAATGTTTTCAACAGTTGTGGTGGAATATTCAACTTTCAAATCTTTAATTTCACAGTGGCGTTTATTCATCATGTATTTAACCATTTTTTCGGATTCATCGATTAAATCACCAGTGTTTTTATTAATCCCTGTTGTTTCAACTACACAACCCAGTTTCTCACCAATAGCTACTGCGACAACTGCAGTTATAACATCACCTGGATTGTCTGAAGTCACTTCTGATAAAACACAGTTTACCATAGCACCGGCTTTAAGTTTTGGAAGTTTGCATATCTCAGCATTGCCTGCAAGCATGCTAGATACTTTAATCAGGTTAACATCTCCAATTCCAGCTTTGCTTAGTGCATTATCGAAAGCATTTAATTTTGCAGGTCCTTCGTCTTTTCCAGTAACAATTGCTATTTTCATGTTTATCACTTATTTTTTAATATGTATTTTAATGTATTTAATCATTATAATAAACGAATACTTTAAATAAAATGGAGAAGATAATTTATATTAATCTAATAATATTCCTTATTATAAGATTAAAAACCGGTTTTTAAATAAAATGGAGGAAAATTAATGTCAACAAAAGTTGTAGAAATTAAAACATTAAAAGTTGGAAAATATATTGTTTTAGGCGGAGAAGCTTGTAAAATTATTAGTTATACTACTTCATCTCCTGGTAAACACGGAGCTGCAAAAGCAAGAATCGAAGCAGTTGGTGTTTTCGATAATCAAAAAAGAAGTCTTGTTAAACCTGTAGATAACAAAGTTGATATTCCTATTATTGATAAAAGATTAGGACAAGTTATTTCTATTCAAGGGGCTAATGTTCAAATTATGGACTTAGAAAATTACGATACTATTGACTTACCAATGCCTGAAGATTTAAAAGATGAAATTACTGAAGGCAGAGAGGTTGAATATATTGTCGCTATGGGAAATATGAAAATAATGAGAACTAGAGGATCATAAGTTCTCTTAATCATTTTCCTTTTTAGATTTATTATGCTTTTAAATACTTATGAACCATGGAAATTTGCATTTTCTCAGGAAATTGAGAATTTAAAAGAAAATTCATATGGAATAATTGGAGTTCCATTTGACAGTACTACTTCTTATCATTCCGGTGCACGTTTAGGACCGATTGTTGTTCGCGAAGCTTCATTTAGTTTTGAAAAATACAATACTGTTTTTAATAAGGATTTAACAACTACTTTCCATGATTTTGGAGATGTTAATGTTATTCCTGGAAATTGTGAAGCAACTTGCAAGATTATTGAGCAAACTGTTGGCGAACTTTTAGATTTAAATATTAAGCCAATAATCATTGGCGGCGAACATTCCGCTTCTATTGGAGCTATTAAAATTCTAAGTGAAAAATATGATAAATTGACTGTTATTCACCTAGATGCTCACAGAGACCTTGCTTTTGAATTCATTGGTGAAAAGTATTCTCATGCAACTGTCATGAGAAGAGCTCATGAAAACGGTGTTGATTTGGTTCAAATCGGAATTAGGTCCTCTTCTTTAGAAGAAGATGAATTTGTAAAATCAACTTATAATATTCAAACATTTAAAAATAAGGATGTTCACAAACATATGGATGCTGTTGAATATTATTTGACTAATATTGAAGGGCCTATTTATATTTCAGTTGATATGGATGTTGTTGATCCAGCTATCGCTCCTAATGTAGGTAATCCTACTCCTGGGGGATTGTTTGTTTCTGAAATTGAGACTATTATTAAAACGTTAGCTCATAAAAATGTTGTAGGTTTGGATGTTGTTGAAACGGCTAGTGATAAGCTTGGAGACAACACTGCTGTTGTTGCAGCCAAAATTATTTACGATTTTTTAACATTAATCGGATAATTATTAACAATTCTTATTTTAAATAATACTTTAAACTTAGGTTTTGTTAATCATTGTTTCAATATTTTCAATTTATTTTATATCAAACGAACAAGTCTTATTTCTTAAAAAGAATTTATATTATTGAAAATATGTTAAATTCCTTGTTATGTCCTTTAATTTAGGTTTAACTAAATATTTTGTCTTCTTTTAGGTTAATATGGTTATAAAATCATTATATTTACACATGGCTTATTTGAAATTATTATTTACAAGCAGAATCATGACTGGGAATAAGAAGGTTTGGCTTTAAATCTGATTGAAATAGTTGTGTATAATGTTTAAAACAGGCTTTTATTGATGTATTCATGGTTAAAGGCCTATTGAATATGGATAATGTTGGTGATAAAGAATAATTAGTTCTTTACCATTTGTATTTCATCGCCATTTTTTCCATAATGGAAATAATCTTTCTGAGCTTTTATTATTTCTCAATATGCCACAAGAATAATTTAGATAAATTTAATACTGATTTTTTCAATATATTATAGTGTCTCAGAGGAACAATTGATTTTTCTGAAGAGGTGTTATATGTTAGATAACTATTTTAATTTTAAGGGAAATGATACAGATTTTAAAACTGAAATATTGGCAGGAATAACTACATTTCTTGCTATGGCTTATATTTTGGGTGTAAACCCAACAATGCTTGCGGATGGTGGAATGTCTGCAACTGGAGTATTTTTTGCAACTGCAATTGCATCAGGTGTTGCATGTATAATTATGGGGCTTGTCTCAAAATATCCTGTTGGGCTTGCTCCTGGAATGGGACTTAACGCACTGTTTACATATACGATTATATTGGGAATGGGTAATACATGGGAAACTGCACTTGCAGCAGTATTTGTTTCAAGTATAGTGTTCTTATTAATTACTATTTCCGGTTTAAGGGAAGCTATTTTAAATATTATTCCTGTTGACTTAAAATTGGGAATTGGTGCAGGTATCGGATTCTTCTTGGCATTCCTTGGACTTAAAGGTTCAGGAATTATTGTAGCTGATCCGTCAACTTATGTTGCAATGGGCAATTTACTTGCTCCTTCAGCACTTTTAGCTTTAATTGGTATTTTTATAACATTAATTTTCCATATTCGTAAAGTGCCGGCTGCTGTGTTCATTGGTATGATAATTACAGCTGTAATTGGTCTTATAATGTCAGTTATAGGATTTGGAGCTGGAAACCCATTAATGCCAACATTACCTGCTCAGGTAATTACTACCAATTTTGATTTGTCATTATTTGGAGGATTTGCAAGAGGATTTGGACAACTTTTCTCAAATATTCCAAACTTACTCATGATTGTATTCTCATTGGTATTTGTTACATTCTTTGATACAACTGGAACTTTAATATCCTTAGGCAGGCAATGCGGATTTATCGATGAAGACGGTCAAGCTGTCGGAATTGAAAAAGCGTTTTTCAGTGATGCAATAAGTGGAATTGTTGGTTCTATTTGCGGTACAAGTACAGTAACTGCATATGTTGAAAGTGCAACTGGTATTGGAATGGGTGCTAAAACAGGTTTAGCAGCTATTGTAACAGGTATATTATTTATTCTTTCAATTTTCTTCTCACCAATCGTATTATCTTTATTTACATCTTCAGTAACTACTGCTGCTTTAGTAATTGTTGGTATCTTAATGATGGCTCAATTAAAAGAGGTAGAATGGGATAATGTTGTTGTTGCGGCTTCAGTCTTTATGACAATCATTATGATGCTTTTATCATACTCAATATCCCTTGGTATTGCATGGGGTTTTGTAACTTACGCAGTTGCAACAATTGCCACTGGCAAATTTAAAGAAATGAATGCAGGAATATATGTTCTTGCAATTGTATTCTTGATATACTTATTCTTTGGACTTTAAACTCACTTCGGTGGGTTTAAACCATTTTTTTAAAAAATTAATATATATTACTGTAAAATCTTGCTTATTTTATCATGTAATTGCTATTATTAGTTCTTTTTCTGCAATTTTCAGATCTTCCTCTCAATAGGAATATGAACTTGTAAAATCGACTTATAATATTAAAACATTTAAAGATGTTATAAACATATGAGGAAATTGAATATTTCTTGAATAATTAATTATTCTATTTATATTTCAATAGATATGGATATAATTGAGTTATATATTGCATTTATTGTTATTTACTCATGAATGTTTATTTATCTATGAAATTGAAATATTGCTTTTTTTCTTATAAATGTTGTATGTTTTTGTTATTGAAACTGCATGTGTTGGTTTAGGAGATAATGTTGCAATGGTTCTAGCTAATTAATTCATGATTTTTTAACATTAAAATAAGATATTCTACTTTTGGTCTTTATACTCGTGTTCTATTTTATCAAGGTAATATTTACCTTTATCTGTAATGGCATAAAATCTATATCGTTTATCTTCTTCATTAAGACATTTTACTAATTTCGCTTCTTTCAATGTCTTTAAATATTTGGATACATGATTACTGTTATCATCAATATCTTTGCTAATTTTTGAGGGTATTTTATTTTCTTTTTCTAGAGATTTTAGAACTTTAAACCTTTTTTTAGAGCGTGTTAGTAAAGAAATAATGCTCATATCCTCTTTTCTATCCATATTTTGAATTTTAATTTTAGCTATTTAATAGATATCTATATGATATTAGCATGCTAATAGCAATGTTTATATTCTGTGTTTAATATAATCTAATAATATAAAATATTAAGGTTATAATTTTTCAATAAAATCTATTTAAATCTCATGAGGATATAAATGGAATGTCGAATAATTCTGACCTTAAAAAGTAAATGATTTAATAAATTTAGAGTTAAATAGGTGATAAAATGTTAGTGCGTAATTTAGATTTTCTATCTATTCCAAAAGAATTTTTCAAAGTAGAAATTGATATTCATGACAATAAATCAATTGTTTTAGTTTATATTGAACACAAAGGATACTCGTTAGTTTTAAAAGATGATGGCGATATTAATTCTGTATTTTTACTTAAGACAGATATTCTCCCAAATAATGTTAATGACCACTCTGACAGAGAAGATTTCATTAATGTCATTAAAATGTTGTTAAACAAAATTTACAGTGTTGCAGATATAAAAGAATATGAAAAACAACATCAAGAACATGTATTTTTAAGATTAATGGACATGTTGAATGAGGGAAAGGAGGTAGAGAAGATTAATGAAGAAAATTCTCAAACATATAAAGACATTGAAAAAGGATTCATGAAATTAGAATTAGATATTATGGATAATAAAATCAATGCGTTAAATAGCTCTATTTCTAATGTTTCAAGTAATTTGGATTCCACGGTTAAAGATATGGAAGAAAAAGCTTGGGGAAATAAAATTAAGAAAACTCTTGAACAAAATAATTGGGGTTAAATTATGGTTAATTGTCAAAACTGTGGAGCAGAAATTGTTGGATCAGATTTCTGTTTTAATTGTGGTGAGAAAGTAGAAAAATTTGAGGGTACTTCAGATGTTTGTCCAAAATGTGGAACTACGAATGATAAAAACACAACATTTTGTCGTGAATGTGGTTATAAATTAGAAAATGGAGCTTCTATTTCTTTCAAACAACAAGATTGGAATGTTAGACGTGATGAGATTCTTGCAAGGTATGATAAACTTGCTGAAGAATTCGGAATTAAAGATGAAGATTATTTCTTAACTAGTGTAAAACGTTTTAACATGTTAGAAAAATCTACTAGCAAACATAAAACTATTAATAAGTATATTGGAGGTTTTAATCCAGATAATTATATTGGTAATGAAACTATGATTGATGGTTTTTTCTTAATTAAAGAAAATAAATTCGTTTTTATGGAAATTGATAATAGAAACTGGGAAAAGGTCAATGCTGGAATAAATAATTTTTACTTTGATAAAATTGTATCAATAAGAGTTACTAAACGATTAGGTGATGAAAGTAGATATGAAGATATCACTAAAAGAGCTTGGACATCTCCTCATGATATCAGAAAAGACATTGAAAATAAAATACAATCTCTTAAAGCGACAAGATTTAAAGACATGATTGCAAATAACGACAGTGCAGATATGTTTGATAGATTATTAATAAAATTAGTTGACAATACTTCTTATGAAATTAGACTACCTAGTTTTGAATTTGGTCAAAGTTTAGTGGATTTATATGAATCTTTAAAAGACAAACCACAAACTGTTGTTGTTCAAAATCAAATTTCAAAACCTTCTAAAGCTCAACAATTAAAAGAATTCCAAGAATTATTAAATTCTGGTGCAATTACTCAAGAAGAATTTGATAAATTTAAACAAGATTTATTGTTTGGATGAGGATTTTAAATGGTTAAATGCAATAATTGTGGAATTACTGTTTCAAAGGATTCGGAAAATTGTCCAAATTGTGGAAATGATCTTATTAACTCTGATGAAAATCAAAGTTCATCAGATAATAATATTAACATAAACTCTGATAAATGTGGTGCCGAACTATCTTTTAATAATGACTTTTATCATTCTTGTGGTAATAAATTTGAAAATGAAGATAAAAATCTAAAATGTAGGAATTGTGGATCAGAATTATATGAAAATGTTTTGTTTTGTCCAACATGTGGTTCTAAGGTAATTTTTTCAAAAAAAATAATTCAAATAAAAACATGTCCAAATTGTAGAAAGGAAGTAGAAAATGATGTTGAGTTTTGCCCAGAATGTGGAACTAATATAGGTTCTGATGGGAAAACAAATCATGAATCTGTTCCTACTTCTTTTGAGAATAAAATTAATTTGGAAAAGATTATAAAACCATCTATAATAGCTTTAGTTGTATCTATAATTCTATCTTTATTAGGATTATTCATTGGATTTTCATGGTTCTCATTTATACTAGCGGTTATTTTGACTGTAGGTTTTTTTGCAGGAATTATTGATAATGAAGTTAATGCTATAATATTTGGTTTATTTGTTGGATTGATATTAGGTATTTTAGAAATTCAATTAGTTGAATTAATTTATGGTGCATTTGTTGCAAGATTTTATGAAGGTTTTTTTGGTGAGCATTTAATTATTTTGATGATTTCTGGAGTTATTGTAGCTTATATATCAAATATGTTTTTAAAAGAAACTATTGGGGACATCATCAGTAAATTCAAAGGCATGCTTTAATCTCTTTCTTTTTGTGCGACAAGCAATTATCTTAAATTTTGTCATATGCTCATTTCTTTTTTTTGAGAGTTTTATGTCAGTATAACTATTAACCTATTAACCTTGTTATACAGGATATTATCACTTGAAACTGTGGCACTGGCAACAGTGGTGGGATTACATGATAGTTTAAAGCATAATCTAATCATTATATCTGTATTGTCTTTATTTGGATGATATTTGATGGAGTGGTCTTGAGGAAGTCTGATGTTCTTTTATGGATAAATGATTATGAGAAAGTAAAATACCACTTTAGTCTAAAAACAGTAGAAAAATGACAAATAACTATAATGGATATATTGAGTTAAAAATGAGTATAATATGAATAATAGAAAGTAAAGTATATTTAAATGTGATTGTGGATGGTTTAGGTAATGAAAACTGGAAAACAAAATATTTTGGTGTTCAATATGTTGAACTATTCAAACTCGAAAACGAGATGTATTTAAAATACAACAATGAATATTTCGTGCTGAAGTAAATTGTGGATATTATATGTTTTAAATAACTGATATGCTTGAGATTACTTGTTTGAAAACGGGCACGGGTGGGTCTGATAAGAGGAGAAGTGAGTTATCATTCTGATTTATTTGATTTTTAAAATCATAACAATACCATTAAATATCACCAAAACTAAAACTTTAATATTAACTAAAAAATGGAGCATATTGTTATGAATAAAAGAACTATTGAGCTTTCAGGCCATATTATTGACTCATTGACTTTAACTAAGACAATGGGTATAATTATGGATAAAGGTGGGGAATTTGACATATTGGAAATTGATGTTGGACGTAAAAAATCAGATGAAAGTCATGCAAAGATTGAAGTTTCAGCAGATTCTCCCGAATTATTGGAATCTATTTTAGATGAATTATCTGTACTTGGTGCATCAATTGATGAAATTAAAGAAGTTAATCTTGTTGCATCTGTTAAAGATAAAGTTGCTCCTGAAGGTTTTTATTCATCATCTAATCACACAACTCATATTTTCTATGATGGGGATTGGATTCCTGTTGAAGAAATCGAAATGGACTGTTTGGTTGTTGTTGATGTTGATGCTAAACGTGCTTTTGTAAAACCTATTGCAGAGGTCAAATCCGGAGATAAAATTGTGGTGGGCCTTGATGGTGTTAAAGTTACTCCGCCCCATAGGTCTCGTGAAGAACAACAAGTATTTGAATTCATGAACAGTGAGGTGTCCTCTGAAAAACCTTTAATGAATCTTATACATGGTATTGCTAGAGAGATGAAAGAAATCAAAGCTAAAGGTGGAAAAATAGGTATTGTTGGAGGACCAGCAATTGTACACACTGGGTCTGGTAAATTTTTAGCATCACTTGTAAAAGAAGGATACATTGATGTTATCATGGCGGGCAATGCACTTGCAACTCATGATATTGAATCTGATTTATTCGGCACATCTTTAGGTATTGAAGTAAAAACTGGTAAAATTGTAGCTCATGGCCACACTCACCATATGAGAGCTATTAACAGAATAAATAATTCCGGTTCTATTAAAAATGCAGTTGAAGATGGTACTTTAACTGGTGGAATTATGTACGAATGTATTAAAAACGATGTTCCATTTGTCCTTGCAGGTTCTATTCGCGATGATGGTCCCTTGCCGGATGTTATAACAGATACTGCCGAAGCTCAGAAGTTAATGAGACATTATGCTCAGGAAGTTGATATGGTAATTATGATTGCAACAATGCTTCATTCTATCGCAACTGGTAACTTGCTTCCTTCAAGAGTTAAAAGTATCTGTGTAGATATTAATCCATCCACCGTTACTAAATTGTCTGATAGGGGTAGTGCACAAGTAGTGGGTATTGTAACTGATATTGGAACATTCTTGCCTCTCCTTTACAATGCTTTGAAGGAGGATTAAATGATATTTACTGCATATATCCTTGATGTTTTGACCGATTCAGTTTATCCGGCTAGAATAACGCTGGGAGATGGTGTTTTTAAAGAAATTGTTCCTATTAATGTCACTGAAGAAACTAAAATTGATGTCAAGGGTTTGCTGCTTCCGGGGTTCATCGATTCCCATATTCATATAGAAAGCAGCATGCTAACACCAGCACAATTTGCTAAAATTGCAGTTCGCCACGGTACTACTTCTGTTGTTTGTGATCCTCATGAAATAGCTAATGTTGCCGGAATTGAAGGGATAGAATTCATGATTGATAATGCTTCCACAGTTCCATTTAATTTTTATTTTTCCGCACCTTCTTGTGTGCCTGCTACTTCATTTGAAACAGCAGGTTGTGTTTTAGATTCATCGGATATTGAATATTTGCTTAAAAAAGAGGAAATTGTTGCACTTGGGGAAATGATGAATTTTCCGGGAGTGTTAAGTGGGGAGGAAGAGGTAATTAAAAAGTTGGAATTGGCTAGAAAGTATAAAAAACCTATTGATGGGCATGCTCCATTACTTTCGGGTAAGAATTTGGATAAATATCTGGAACAGTATATAGTTACAGACCATGAATGCAGTAATTTTGCTGAAGCTATTGAGAAAAAGCAAAAAGGTATGAAAATTATGGTTCGTGATGGTTCATCTGCTAAAAATATGGAAGCTCTTTTTGATTTTTCACAACGCTTGGCTCATTTGAAAAATCAAGATAGTTTTGGTATAATTCCAACAGAAGTTTTGGAAAGAAGAATCCACTCTCCGATTTTTGATTTTATTGTAAGTGATGACAAACATCCAAATGATTTAATTCATGGCCATTTGGATAAATCCGTTAAAAAAGCAGCTAATTTGGGTGTTGATATAATAAAAGCTATTGGAATGGTCACAATTAATCCTGCAACACATTATGGATTGGATGCAGGGGTTATTGTAACTGGTGCTAAAGCGGATTTCATCATCATTGATAATTTAACCGATTTCAATATATTGAAAACATATATTGGTGGCGAATGTGTATTTGATGGAGAAAATGTTCTGTTTGAGGTTCCTGAAGTCGAATCTAAAAATACTATAAACACTTCAAAAAAATCTTCCGAAGACTTTGAGATATATTATGATGGTGAGGAATGTGAGGTTAATGTAATAAAATGCTTCAATGGGGTGTTGCTTACAGAAAGAGCTACTACTAAACTATATTGTAGAGAAGGCAAAGTGCAGTCGGATATCTATGAAGATGTTTTAAGGATATCTGTTGTTGAGAGATATGGTTTAGAGAATATTGCAAATGCATTTATTAAAGGGTTCGGTCTTAAAAAAGGAGCATTGGCGTCATCAATTGCTCATGATTCCCATAATATCATTGTCATTGGATATGATACTGAAATGATGGCTCGTGCAGTCAACAAAATCATAGATAATAAAGGGGGAATAGCTGTAGTAAGCGAGGACTTTGAAGATTCATTATCTTTACCGATTGCCGGTTTAATGACTAATGAAGATGCATATGAAGTTGCTTCTAAGTTAAATATTTTACATAAAATGTGCTCAGCTCTTGGCTGTAAATTAGACTCTCCATTTATGACTATGGCATTCATGGCATTATTGGTCATTCCGTCTTTGAAAATATCTGATTTGGGCCTATTTGATGTTGATAACTTTGAATTTATTGATGTTATTAAAAATTAAGGTTTCAAACCTTTTTTCATTAACTCTTTTTTTATAGCTTTCATAGCAAGGATATCCTCTTTATGCCCCACTTTAACAACAACACGATTTGCCTCACGAAAACGATTTAAATATTCTTCTTTTTGATTGTCATCAAACATATCAAAGCGTGTAAGGTTAGATAAAGATTCAATCACATAATTAAATCCTCTATTCAAAGCTTTGGTATTTTTATTTATTACTAATTCTTTAACTTCAGCTTTAATAACAATAGCTTCGTCTTTCTTTTTAATTGGATCGCTTTGTTTTATCGCTTCGCTAAAATTAATAACTTCACATTTAAAATAAGCATCAGCATTTTTAATTGAACAATTCTGGTTAAAATAGTTCTCAGGCAAATTTCCAAGTGTAGATAATGTAAATAATTCTGGATCATGAGTAATATTTACAATAAACTCTTTTTGAGATAATATATTATCTAAAGTTTTGCTTCCTTTAAAAATACGGCAAAGTACTTTAGATTTACCAGAGCAAATTATTCCTATAGGGGCTGCATTTTTTATACTCTTTGAGTTTATAGTACTTACAATTGTTTCGTATTGCCTTCCTTTCACCATTCCTATTTTTAATAAATCAATATCCATTTTAACCCTTTTATAAAAAACATTTTTATATCTTGTTTAACAATATATTAATTATAATATTTAATTTTAAGGAGTTTAATCCATGAAATATAAAATGTATGATGAGATGATGGAACAACCTGACTCACTTAGAAAAACTTTTGAATGTGAAAAATCAACAATGGATGAAGTTTCTAAACTGATTCCTGAAAAAGATAAGGTATATTTAATCGGTTGTGGAAGTTCTATTTCAACTTGTTATAGTGTTAGAGATGCAATAAGAATGTCAAGCACAAATATTGACATTGAAGTTTATACTGGTTATGAATTTTACTACAATAAAAAATTAACCATTAATGAAAACTCTATTGCTATTTTTACCTCACAATCTGGTGAAACTGCTGATACTCTTGCTTCACTTAGAAAAACTAATGAATTTAATATTCACAGTGTATCTATTTCTAATGAACCTGAAAGCTCAATGATTAAAGAAGCTAAAACTCCAATTATTACAAGATGTGAAAAAGAAACAGCAATTTTAGGTACTAAAACTTACATTACTCAACTTGCTTGTCTGTATCAAATTTTATTCGCGGCCAGTAATTATGATGGAAAGGATACTTTATTAAAGCAATTAATTGTAATTCCCGACATTCTTGAAGATTTATTAAAAACTACTGAATATGATAATAGATTATTAGCTGAAAATTTTAAAAATGAGGATATTTTCTATTGTTTAGGTAGTGGACCCAACTTTGGGCTTGCTTATAAGTTAGCAATGACCATGCTCATGGAAGGGGCTATTAAACATGCATGCCCGGAATATTCTGCTGAATTTAGGCATGGTTTAATTGAAAGAGCCGAAAAGGATGTTCCGATTATATTTTTAAAATCAGATTTTGAATCTGATGAAATTACACAAAAAGCTATTGAATTTTCAGAAAATTTAAAATTAAAATCAATTATTTATGAATTAAAAGATTATGCGGATATTGATAAATTATTATCTCCATTTGTATTTGTAATCCCTCTTGAATGGTTTGTTTATTATTTAGCACATTATAATGGTGAAGATCCTGGTGCTACAAGACATATTGGAAAAGTAAGATATTAATCTTTAAAAAAAGAATAATGTAGAGTTTACTCTACATTGACTTTATGTTTTGGAATTACTAATTTCGGAATGGTTACAATAATGATTCCGTTAGAGAATTTAGCAGAAATATTTTCTAAATCAATGCTGTTTTCAAATCTTATAGTTTTAACACATCTGCCAGTCTTAATTGAAGACACGATTACTTCTGCATCTTCTTCTTCAAATTCTTCAATGAATGATTTGAAAGTAGTTTCAATGGTTAAATCATTGTCTCCTGCTTCAATTAAAACATCTTCTTTATCAACACCAGGAACTGCTGCTTTAATATGGTATTTGTTTTCGGTTTCAACAAGATCAATGTCTAAGGTTTGAACAGTAGATTTTTTGTAATCAGCATATTTTTGGTCTGCAGTTTTTTGAACATTTTTAATGTATTCTTTGAATTCATCTATGCTGGCGTTTAAATCGTTGATTACATTATCTGCAATATTTTTGCCTTTTTCTTTGGTTTCTTCATACTTATCTTTTTGTTCTTCTTTTTTCTCATCAAATTTATCTTTTGTATCAGAAATTTTAGTTTCTATAGTTTCACTATCCACCATAATTTCACGCTCCTTATTGATGAATTGATTATAAGTATGTGTTAATTACGTTTTGTCAGTATATAAATTTAACTATTAATAACTTCAAGTTACTAAATTTAGGCATTAGTAATACTCATCATCTTCTTCGAGTTTTCTGTCGATTTTTTTAATAGTATCAATTTTTCTGTTAATTTTATCAATGCCTTCTCCTTCAATAGCTGAAATAAAAATTGAATTGTTTTCATCATCAATATATTGATTGAGATATTCTGCATCGTCAATTAAGTCCATTTTATTAAATAAGTAAACAGTTGGAATTTCGGAAAATATTTTTTCAATTTGTTTTAATAAGTTGTATTGGTTATCTAAGTGAAATCCGCAAGTTTCAGAAGCATCAAAGATAAATAATATGGCATCCGCTAAATGTTCAAGTGCGACAATTGCATTCATCTCAATATCGTTCATTTCTAAAACTGGTCTGTCTAAAAGTCCTGGGGTGTCAATAATTTGAATACTTTTCCAATGTCTTTCTGTATGGCCAATCTGAATACCTTTTGTTGTAAATGGATAATTGGCAACTTGAGGATCTGCTCCGGTAATTTGTCTTAAAAGAGTAGATTTACCTACGTTAGGAAAACCAGCAATTACTATTGTTGTTGCATCAAAATCAATTGTAGGCATATTCCTTAAGTTTTGTTTTGCAAAATCAAGGAAATCCAGATTTTTTTTGATTTTATTTATAACTGATGCGATTCTGCCATAAGCCTGCTTTTGTATTGCAGTTGCATTTTCAGAAGGGTTTTTCCTAATTTTAGCCCCATATTCTTTTTCAAGTTGTGTTATGATTCCATAAGCCCAGTTAAGACCCCCAAGTGCCTGTTTCATATCATCAACACCAACAGTAATGTCGATATAGTCTTGATAAAACGGATGTAAACTCTCAATTTCAGGAACTGCATCAAGAATAGATTTTAATTTATCTTTAATAACTTGACAAGAAGTTACAACTCTTCTTTCTTCAATTCTTTTACCTTTTAAATGTTTAGGTATTTTTTGACTCCTCATTAAGTCTGCTTGTTTTTTACCTCTGCTGAATCCTTTATCTAAAATTTCATCAGGCGTAGGTATTGTAGGTATCATCATTATTATCACTAAAATATCAGTTACTTTTATGGTTTCACTTACCTTTTTTACAATAATCTTTTTGATTGGGATGCTTAATTAAATTTGCGGATGAAGTCCCAATTATTAGTTGGTTATAACATTTAAATAAACAGTTGTTTAGGTGTATATCGAAATGATGATTTCCATAAAATGCAAAATAATGTGGTGAAAATTGACTATGAATTTGTTTATTGTGGTTGTTAATGTTCTTGGACTTCAGATAATTTTCATCAAGAAAACATTAATTACGAATACAAAATTTAATGCAGTTTTAGATAATTGTAAAGAAGTTGTTGAATCCCAAATAGAAATATTAAATGCTTTAACTCCTACAGAAAAAACAAAATATGAAATAGCTTCGAGAAAAAAGTTAATCAAAGAATTAATTGGTAAAGTAGATGATTTAACTAATGAGTTAATCTTATCTGAAGAAAATAATATTGAAGATGTTATTGATGATATGGATAATTTGATTAATTCTGTTAATGATTATGAATAATATTTGAAGGAATGATAAAAAATGAAAATAATCAGTTGGAATTGTAATAGTAGGTTTAGAGAAAAAATCACATCAATTATGGATGAAGATTCAGAAAATTATTTAGATGAGGA
The DNA here is from genome assembly GCF_963082495.1 of Methanobrevibacter sp. V74. NCBI lineage: Archaea > Methanobacteriati > Methanobacteriota > Methanobacteria > Methanobacteriales > Methanobacteriaceae > Methanobrevibacter > Methanobrevibacter sp. V74. Next base: position 17,662 of record NZ_CAUJAN010000003.1, on the reverse strand, counting down.
TATTTATGTAATCTGCGAATGTGAAAATCCTGAAGACCCACTTCCAAAATATAATGAATATAAAAGGATGGTAATGGATATATCTAATACTTATCTCTCTCAATGTACATTTTTGTACATTATACTATTTAATATTTTATGTTTTAGTTGTGTTGAAATTAATCACAGTGAAGCTGCAGAAATTCAGGAATCTGGTGTTGCTGCTGATTTGACAGTGATGTTTCATCACATAATTCTTCATGACACTGTTACTTAAATTAAAAGTAAATCAGTAACTATAACTTTAATAAAGTGTCTTTCGCATTAACGGTAAGCTAATTGAAATTTAATTTGTTTTCAAACATTATATTATACCAAATACATTCAAAGTAATAAATCTGGGTTGTTATTATCCTTAAAATTCATAGTCAGATTCATTAAAAATAGAATAGCCATTATTTCTTTCATGCTAAAATTATAGTCACAGATATTATATAAAAATATTAAACAATATAAAATACATCATATGAGAAGGTATATTGCAAATTGTATTAATGAAATATAATTTTAAATAATGGAAGATAGGAGTTTAAAAAAAAAAAAAAAAAACTCCTATTCTATATTTAACTTTATTTTTAAATGTTTTTTCTAATTTTAAGCTAATCACTATTTAAATTGAATAAAATTTTAGCCCAGTCATAACCATTTCACAGATTTAAAATTATTTTCTTCAAGAACTTATTTTACTCAACTAAATCTGATTCTTTAAAATGTTTTTCAATTATTTTCATTCCAATCCAAGCCCCAAATATAGCACAAACAATATTTAATACAAGTAAAATAATAAAAGTCGACCATGTGAAATAGTGAAGTGAAGAATTGATTGCTGCTTCAGTAATGCCGTACCTTGCACCTCTCTCAAGTATATATGATGGTCCAAAAGCAAATATTGGTAAATTTATGCCTATAAAATCAAAAGTCATTAAAGCAACAAATGCAGAGGATATTTTTTTAGAAGTACTATAATCTCCTGCTAGCATTTCAGCTATTACGGCACCAATTATCACTGAAATAACATGATAAATCTGGCCTGAAGAAAGAGATATTATTGCTAGTATTATTCCACAAATTAAAAATACTCCTCTTTTTCGTATTTTAATAGCCGGCAATAAATATACCACTCCAATCACTAAATAAACTGCAGCAGTAGAAATTAGTGATCCCAATATTGTTATGCAAAATAAAGAGGATACTAACATATATACTACAATAGCTATAGCATTAAAAATTCCTAAAGTTATTAAGTCTCGTGTATTCAATTTATTGTCATCTTTCATTTTAAATTCCATTGTTACACCTTCATTTTCTTAAAAAATTTTAATATAAAAAATTAAAGTAGATATTATGATTACGAATATTAGTAAATAATCGAATTTTGTAAATTTCAAATCATAAAGCATTGTTTTAGTTTTTCCACTATCTAACCCCCTTAACATTGCATAAGCCGATAACTCGTCGGCAATCTTAAAACTTCTAATTAAAATAGGGACAAGGAAATATTCCATATAATCTAATGGTTTTTTAATAATCATCTTAAACGAAGATGTTATGCCTCGAATTTTCATACTATCTTTTAGATAATTATATTCCTCAAATATGGTTGGTAAAAATCTTATCATCACGGAAAATGGTAATATTATGGTCTGAGGGATATTAAAATTTTCAAGAGCTATTATAAACTCAGATAATTTGGTTGTTTTAAATATGTAAAAACCCATCATCCCAAAAACAAAAAATCTTTCAATAAGATACAATGCTGTGGATACAGCAATATTCAACCCTATATTCCCTATAAAAATAGATAAGTAATCTATCAATAACAGAAAAGCAAAGATTAAAAACATTTTAAATGATTCTTTGAATATTCCATCATTAATAGATAAAAAAATAAATAAAAGTAAAATAAATACCATGTAACTTATTTCACTCAAATAAAACATCATAAATCCAATGACTATTATCAAAAAAAATTTAGTTCTAGGATCTAAATGATGATTCATTTCAAAAATACTGTGATTCATAATTTAATCTCCTAAAAATAATAATTGTTTAAACAAATCCAGATTTTCTTCTTTTAATTCGAAATCCTCGATTATTTCAGCATTATTTAAATATAAAATCCTTGTGGACACCATTAAAAGAAATTCAAAATCATGTGATATTATAAAAATAATTTTCCCTTTTTTAGACAAATTTATAATCAAATCGCATACATATTTCATGTTGTTAAAATCTAATCCGCTTGTAGGCTCATCGAAAATTATAATATCCTTTTCAGGAATAATGGAACAGGCAATAGTTAATCTTTGTTTTTGACCTCTAGAAAGACTTGTAGGATGATGTTCTAAATATTTATATAATCCCAGTTTCTTTGTTATTTTTTCTATTTTTTCATCCAAATCCACTACATTTTCATTGGCCAGTTCCAATTCCTTTCTGACACTACTTTCAAATAACTGATAATCTGAATCCTGCATTACAAAATAAGATTCTTTTAACCTGTCCTTATTAGATTTGACAACATTATCAATTGAAATCTCACCGCATTCTTCTTTTAGAAGTCCGGATATAATTTTTGCCAAGGTGGTTTTTCCAGCACCGTTTTTACCAATCAGACCTATAATTTCTCCGCCAAAAACTTTTAAATTAATATTGTCTAGATTTCTAGAACAACTGCCCTGTGAAAAGAGTAGTGAAGTTTTATGATTATAGGAAAAACATATGTCCTTAAGTTCTAAACATCTGCTTTTGTCAATATTGTTTGGATTGTTTTTAATAGAAATCTTATCCAAATGAAGGGACCTCAAACCTAAAGAATTAAATTCGTCATTGGACATTCTACAAATGTCTTCAAATGAATATTCTTTTTTTATTTTCCCATTTTCTATATAAATCATCCTATCAATCAGATTCTTTAGATAATAAATCCTATGTTCAATAACTATAATTGTATGGCCTTTACTTTTCAATAGTCTAAAAAGTTCAGTCAATTTATTAATTGAATCAAAATCTAAATTAGCAGAGGGTTCATCAAAAATATAAACTGACGGATTGAGAACAGCTGCAGAAGCAATAGCAATTTTCTGTTTTTCTCCACTAGATAATTTAAAAATATTTTTATCTTTTAAATATTCAATATCCAAGAAGGAAAAAACATCATCAACTTTTTTAATTATTTCATATTTATCCATAGCCATATTCTGACAAACAAATGATATTTCATCGGTAGTGTCTGTTGTGAAAAATTGAGAACGTGGGTCTTGAAAAACGGAACCGATTACTTCTGAAATTTCATGTAGAGCTAATTCTTTAGTATTTTTATCATTTACCAAAACATCACCCTCAAAAATTCCATTATAAAAATGAGGTATTAATCCGTTGAAACAATTGAAAAGAGTGCTTTTGCCCGATCCGCTAACTCCACTTACCAAAATTAATTCGTTTTCATTCATGTTTAAATTTATACCTTTTAAAATTTCCCTATTTTTTTTATAAGAAAAATTGAGATTTTGTATTGAAATCATATTTGTCACCAATATTTTAGATTTAAAAAGTATACTCTTTAGATTTTGATTGTACATTCCAAAGAGTTTTATACAAGCCTTCTTTTATAATTAAATCATCATGAGTTCCATTTTGAACAATTTGACCATCATCAAAGACCAATATATTCTCTGCATTTTTAATTGTGTTTAAATGATGGGCTATTACTAAAATCGTTTTATTTTTTGCTAATTCACTTATTGCATTTTGAATTTTGGATTCGTTAATTGGGTCTACGTTACTTGTAATTTCATCCAATATCAATATTGGAGCATTTTGTAAAAATGCACGGGCAATTGATATTCTTTGTTTCTGTCCGCCTGAAAGACCCAAACCATTTTCACCAATCATTGTATCATAACCGTCTGGCAATGTCATTATAAACTCATGAATTTGAGCTTTCTTTGCGGCTTCAATTACTTCTTCTTTGCTTGCATTTTTATCTCCTATTTTTATATTGTTGTAAATAGTGTCAGCAAATAAAATTACATTTTGCATAACAACACTTAAGTTACTTAATAGATAATCATAATCCATTTCTTGGATATCTACGCCTCCAATTTTAATTTTTCCCTCATCAGGATCCCAAAATCGTAAAAGCAAATTGGTGATTGTGGTTTTTCCAGAACCTGATGGTCCAACAAGTGCAGTTAAAGTATTCTCTTCAATTTCAAAATTGACGTTTTTAAGTTTAAAATCTTCATCCTCATATGAAAATTCAACATTTTCAAAGGTAATGTCGAAATTATTAGTTTTTTTAGGATTTGCAGGATTTTCAATACACTTTTCATTTAGGAACTTTAAAATTCGTTTATATGAATCAGATACTTTAATGTAATTCAAATAGTGCATTTCCATGGCAAAAAACGGTTTATAAAACTCCCTGCTTATAATAATAAATATCAAGTATGTTGCAAGGTTTATGTTATTTTTAAATAATAAAAACACTCCGATTATTAATAAAAATGATATTCCTAAACTCTAATATTAAATTATAGGTTCCCAGATATTTTGCATTGAATTTAGATAAATTTTTACTGCTTTTAGAAAATTTTTTAACCTTTCCTTTTAATAGATTTTCAAATTTTTTATTCTTGTTAAATGCTTTAATTAAGGGGATGCTTTTAACATACTCTACAAACAAACTGACCATGTCAAAAGAGTCATCTTTAACTGTCTTTTCTAAATATTTACCTCTTTTAATACTGTGATATAAAACAATGCCTGCAAACGGCAGTGGAATTATCATAACTAAACTAAGCTTCCAATTAAATAGGGTTAAACCTATTGCAATTAATGTTGCAATTATGAAATCGCTAATCATCCTTGACCAGATGTGTGCAACAACTTCTTCCATATTGTCAACATCCTTATGAATTATCGTACTAATTTCACCCAACCGTTCATTAGTATAAACTCCAAGAGAAAATTTTTTAAGCTTTAGAATAATCGATGTTCTAATTTTTTCAACTATTTCAAAGCCAGTGAAATGTTTTAAAATATCTGCAGAACAATTTGAAATTACTTTAATTATAAGTAAAAGAATCATGGATATCCAGTAATGCATTAAATCAACATGCATTCCTTCAATTATTTTGGAAATCATATCCAAAGCCAAAATTAAAATTCCAATACCACTTAAAGAATATGCAACAAAAGACAGTATGGAAATGAATAACATCAATTTTGCTTTAAAAGTCATGTCTTTAAAAATTAATCTATACATTTTAAATCTCCTTAATCTGCCAATTATCCACTTGATTCTGTTTATTTAACATATCCCTATATTTTTGACAATTTAATAATATTTCATGTTTTCCACTGCAAATTAACTTCCCATTGTCCATTAAAATTATATTGTCGAGGTTTTTGATTGTGTTTAAATGATGTGCAATTATTATAACTGTTTTATTCTTTCCAAGATTGTTTATTGCCTCATGAATAAGGTATTCGTTAGCAGAATCAACAGCTGAAGTAGCTTCATCCAAAATTACTATTGGAGAGTCTTTTAGTATCATTCTTGCTATTGAAATTCTTTGTTTTTCTCCACCTGAAAATTTAACACCGTTTTCTCCAACTACAGTATCATAACCATCTTTTAAAGAAATTATAAACTCATGAATCTGTGCTTTTTTGGCGGCTTCGATTATTTCTTCTTTTGTTGCATTTTCCCTTCCGATTTGGATATTATCTTCAATTGATTGATTGAAAAGAAAAACATCTTGTTGTACAATTGAGATTAAACTAGAAAGATCTTTTTCACTTATACTGTCAACATTTGTATTTCCGATGGTTACTGATCCCTTATCCACTTTCCAAAATCCCATTATTAGATTGGCTATAGTTGTTTTTCCACTGCCTGAAGATCCAATAATTCCAGTAGTTGAATTTTCCTTAAAAATCATATTAATATCGGATAAAGCTTTTTCGTTACCATCATATGAAAAATCAACATTTTTAAATACAATATCTCCATTGATAGGATTTTTAGTAATGTTATCCTTAGCTATTGGATTGACATTTAATATTGTGTTGATTTTTCTGATGGATTCATTTAAAATTATGTTAATATGCTGATAGGTGGGAAATCTATTTATTGTTTTTGAAAATTGTTCTCCTAGGATAATGGATAAAATAAAAATTATTAGAGGAATTTCATTATCAACTAAGAGCTTTGAGCCAATGATAATTAGTAAAATTAGTCCTAATTCTGAAAAGAATGAAATTACTGCTGATGGGATTGTAATGTTTAACATTTCAGATTTAATCCATTTTAGGTAATCATTCATACCATTTAAAACATCATTTGTTTTATTTTCATTATTACTGAATGCTTTTATTACAGAAATTGTGTTTATATATTCAACTAAATCTTCTGACATTTTTTTAGAGCTTTCTGTAAATTTTCTTAAAGAGTCACTTAAATAATAATCCGTTATTTTTTTAAGAATGAATATAATTGGCATTGTTGAAACTAATGCTAATGCAAGACACCAATTGCAAATTAATAAAATTATAAAAATTAATATTGGAATTAAAGTCATTGACATGATTTCAGGTGATGCATGTGCCAAATATAATTCTATTTGTTCGACATCATGATTTATAATGTTTGAAAAGTTTCCAATCTTTTTATCTTGAAAAAACCCGAGGGATAATTTCTTTAGATGATTTATAACTTTTAATCTTATTTCTACTAGTACTTCATATGCATATTCATGGGTTTTCCATATGGACAATCCATAAAAAACGGATTTTAATACAGAAAAAATTATAATTAATAATGATATGATTAGTAAATTATTCAAATCCATTGAATTAAACATGATTTGATTAATAATATAGACTGTTAGCAGTAAAGGCAATATTTCAAATATTGATTTGATTAATATTAAGAAATCAGAAACCCAATTTCTTTTTTTAAATATGATGCTGTTAATTCATTGTCCATGATGACCACAATTAATATTCGAACATTTGTTTAATTTTAGGTTTGTAAAAATTTTATTCGAACCAGAATAATGTCACAGAATACGAAGCATATTTTCCAAAATAAAATATCACAAAATCAAAACTAAACTTTTGTTTAATATTGAATTGTTTTAAACCACATATAAATTTTTCTATTTGAGGCCATTCCTAGAAACTTAAGATTTTTCATGTGAAATTTTTTATTAATTCTGTTTATTTGATAACGTTGTTATATTATTTTGGGATTAGGATTTGATTTTCGTAAGTTTTTTATATGATTTGTGAACAGAACTATTAAACAAGATGTGAAAACTCACTAATTTTTGGTGAAATTATTTGATTAGTGTGTTTTTTTCTTGTTTCCTGGATGTTTATTATAAACATCCGGGGGTTTTCGTTCTTTATTATTGTATTGATTTTCTTTATATTGTATTAGTTCTTTAGATGCTTCTTTTACTATAAAATCGATTATTTGCTCTCTTTTCGTTTGCGTTTCAAAATATTAGGTCAAATAAGAATAAATAGATGTTTCCCGTTATTTTTGCGAAATTCGACTGATAAATTATTTTTTCATCTTTATTTCTGGGTATTCTTGTTATATTGTTTTCTGCATGATTTTTAATTGTCATTGCTAGGTTATAAACGAATATGTGGGCGTGAAAATCTTGTTCGATTATTGTTCTTCGAATTCCGCTGAAATCTTCGATTTCGATTAAATTTTTTTAATCTGTCAAATCCAGTTTCAACTGACCATCTTTTACCATATAATTCTTTTAAATCTTCTGTTGAGAATTCTTCAGATGTTAAATTTGTTGCAAGTATTTCAGGTTCGTTCTTACCAATATCTACTAATGCTATGCGAATTTCTAATCGCCCCATCTTTCTTGCTTTTTCTTTTAAATTTTCATCATCAAAATGACTTAATCTATTATTTGTTAAATTTATTTTTATAATTTCATCATTAGTCTTCATTTGTTTGATTAAATGTCTAAATACATTTCTTTTTTGGTAGTCTTATTAAAAATTTAGAGTTTAAATCAATGGTTTTTGCCATGAGTTCGATTGATGGATATCCTCGATCGTAAATGGTAATTAATTTTGTAATGTTTAATCTTTGTTTTAAGTTCTCTAAATGTTCAATTGCTAAATCTACTTCATTTATTGTTGTTTCAACAATTTTTGCTGTTAAAATATGTTTAGAATGAACGTCTAAAAGACATGAAACTCTTGCACGAATTCTTTTTTCTTTTAACAGGTTTTCATCACCAACAGGGAATTCTTCATGTGTTAAAGTAACATTGGGAAGATCAATAATACTTCCATCACAAGCACTAACAATATATCCTTTAAATTTTGAAAATCCAGAATATTTGCCATATAATTGGTCAATAAAAGATTCATTCATATCAATAAAAACTTTTGGGTCAATGAACATTCTTTGTTTTCCAATTCCTTGGCTAGAAATTGTTTTAAACTTCTTATTCAATCCTATTGTGAAAAAAAATCTAATCGTTTCAATATAAGATGTACAGCTTCTTTGAGAAAGAATAAATGTTGTATACTCTTTTTGAGTCATTTTTCTATCTCTAATAAACTTATTATCTTCAGTTACATATTTTTCAGATATAAAAACATCAAATAAACTGAAAAAATCTTTGACAAATCTATCATAAGAATACATCAATCCAACCCCCAATCAAATAAATTCATGATTAAAAAACTTTAATTACTTATATAAATATATATAATTAATAATATTTAAAATAAACTATTAATAATTATTAAAATTAGATATAAATAAATTAAAATTAATTAATAAAGTATTAAAATAAATAATAACGGATTAAAGCAAAATAAATCAAAATTAGCAATTTTCAATGAATAAACAATGATAAAAAAAAATAAAAAATCTTAAGTTTCTAGGAATGATTTGAGGCATATTGAAGAGCTTATTTAAATCCGTTATAATAATATTCCGCAAATAAATCCAGCATACTTTCAGCCCATTTTTTCCCTTTATAATGACGGGCTATTTCCAGGATTCCTTCAATGAAAGTATTTGCTAAAATGTGTATAAATACATCATCAGATTCTAATTTATTATTAAAGTGGGATTTATCAATATTTTCAGAGATGTGAATTGTTAAATTCTCCACTAACTGTTCTTTGTATTCTTCATATTTAGTCCCAGAACTTTTATCAGCCAAAATTACAAATATTTTATGATTATCTAAAAGTTCTAAAATCATATCACGTTCAAAATTAATAAATACATTATATGGATCAGTATTTTTATAATTAAAATTTTCAAATGAAATGTTTATGGCTGGTTTAACAATTTCATCAAATAAATCCTCTTTATTATTAAAATAGGAGTAAATTAAACCAACAGACACATCGGCTTCATTTGCAATAGACCTTAAATTAGCGCTTTTAAAATCTTTTTTATAGAACTCATTTAAAGCAGCTTCAAAAATTCTATTCTTGACATCATCCTTTAAAACTTGAACCATATCACTCACTATTCACTGATGAAATTGTATGAATCCTCATTTAATTTTTTAAATATTAATAAAAAACTGTCTATGAATACAAGAGTATATTTAGTATTTGTTATTAATAAATTTAACACGAAAAATTGCTATAAATAATGGTTCATGACACAATCAGCATATGATGCATTAAGTAGCTATGACAATGACACAATTTACCATTAGTTTCATTTTTTTTACCTGCAAATTGCATACCATAAGTAGAATTAGTGATGGTGTTGCCACTTATTGTTCCTTTAAAGTTGCCTCCAAAGAACATTGCATATTGTCCACCAGTAATATTGTTATTTGAAACTACTGAACTTGGCCAATTACTCCATTCAGAATCTGAAAAGGTTTTATGATTTACTAAGGAAATTGCATCTCTAGTAACACCTGAAATTGTATTACCAGTTATTGTTGTTGCATTATAAGTTTGGAATATGTTTATTCCATCTTTTCCACCAGTAATTGTATTATCAGTAATTGCTACATTAGAAACATTTGATCCATAGATTGCAGCTTTTTGTGTAGAATTAACAATTATGTTAAATCCAGTAATTGTGAAATTAGATTTTCCAGTAATAGTAAACACATTGTCTGTGCCATTACCATAAATTGTTGCTCCGTTACCATATAATGCCACATTGTCTTTTAAGACTAATGCCATACTTTTATATGTTCCTGGAGTGAAATTGACTACGCCAGTTGATGTAGTATTAATATATCGATTTATAGTATCTGAATCCATTGAGTCATCTACATCATAACCACGAGTAGTTTGAATTTCATCATCAATTGAATCATCTTCATCTTGAACAGAATCAGATAAAGGCACATCATCAATGACAACATCATCTACTGAGTCATCAATTACATCATCAGCTACAACTTCTGCTGCTGAAACGGATCCAACTGCAAAAATTGCAAGAACCAACATTGCAATTACGATTTTATAGTTTAATCTCATAAATTTTTTCCTCCATAAATTTAATTATAGAGTTCAAACATAAATTAAAAATTAGAGTTTATTATATAATTTCGTTAATTTGATAGGTTCATATCTTATTAATTATGAATTATCATTCATTTCACAACGATTCTTTATTAATAAAGGAGGAGAAAAATGATTTAATCATTTTTTTATTCAAATTAATTTTTTTATATTTTAACCTCTATTTTTTTAACCAATATTTTAAACTCTTTAAAAGTTTTTGATGTGTAAAAATTCACACATCGAATATATTTATATTAATTATATATATTTAAGGATTATGCTTGTTTTTTTGATTTTCACTCTAATTGCTCCATATTATTAAAACATGACTCTTCGAGGGGGGCAAAACCTACCAAATAATACTAACTAAAATTACAAAAAAAGAAAAATTATTAAAAATAAAATCAAATAAAACAAAACACAAAGATTTCACATAAATAATTAAAGGTTAATTAACGAGTTTTATATCAATGATAATATTAATATATTAATTAAAGATTAGCCAAATTCTAATCTTATTTTTTAATCAATATTTTATTAGCTCTTTTTAATTCGAATTAATGAGAGTAAATTATGAACAAGAAAAAGCATTTGTATCACATTACTGCTTGCATTAGTAATTATACTATCAATTAGTGCGGTTTCAGCTGAAAACGATAATCAGACAATCTGTTGCAGATGAAACTACGTTAAGCACGGAATACAGAGTCAACGGTACCACAACTGATGATATTCAAAGTGCAATCAACAAGGCAAGTGATGGAGATACGGTAAATTTAGGTGAATCCAAGAGTTACAATATTAACACTGATACGATTATAATAACTAAAAGCATCACTTTAAAAGGTGAAAATGTTAATATTACTTCTGGGTCTAGCAATTGTAGAATTCAAATAAGAGGTGACGGAATCAAAATTAATGGAATCACATTCATTAATGCCAAACCGTTGCCGAGTTATATGGGAATTATAGAAGGTCAGGCGATTCAGGTTAGCGGTTCTAGAAATATTGTTATTGACAACTGCAGGTTCATTAACTTTGAAAGCGGTGTGTATTTATCATCAACATCTGATTCAACTATCAGGAATTCATATTTCACAGACACAACCACTCACGTGATTACAAGTGAGACCGGTACAAGGCGGTTAATCTTATGGGTGCCCATAACATCCAGGTAATCAACAATACCTTTGACGGACCGGTACTTGACGGTGTGAGCATTGTATCCACTTCAGGTGATGTATTGGTTGAAAACAACACTTTCATAAACAATGCCTATGCAGTTTTCTACGGAGGTGCATCAACCAAGGGATCAGTTATCAAAAACAACAAATTCATTAGCTGCGGTTATCTTGAAACTTCCTATTACAATAATTTAAAACAATGGGAAAACAATACCTATGACAATCTGCCAGTAATAAGCCTTAAAAAATCATCAGATAACCTTGATATCATAAACAATACTTTTGTTCTACGGGAATAATCTTTTGATTTATTCTGAAGCTGAAAACGAGGATCATGGGTTTCCTTCAGCAATCGGTTCAATAAACATGACAGGAAACACTGTTGAAACTCTAAACAGTAGTGTCAATCCGGCAAGTGTTACTTTTTACTGGTTGAAGGTGCTTAAAAGTCTTGAGTTGAACCCTACCGATGACATTATTGTTAAAAACAACAATATTGCAGAGGGCATTGAGGTTTTCCATCTGGAGTTTGCTGCAATCGAAACGAATCAAAAGGATTGACGAACCCATATCTGAAACCGATTTCCATCTGGAGTTTGCTGCAATCGAAACAGGTGACAACAGCATCTTGATTCCGAAAGCTAAAACTGATACATACATTACTATCAGTTATGTTAAGGGCGGTCCTGTGATACTTGTTTTAAATGACATTGCAGGTGAGCCGATTATTGGTGAAAAAATCACATACACCCTAAACTCAGGTGACAGTGTGGATGATGAAACCGATATGTACGGTCATGTATACATCAACGGTTTAAGTGGTGAAAATAAGATTACTGCTATAGTTTGCGACACTAAAAATTATAATATTTTATAGAAACTTCCAGAGCCAATTTTCCCAGAAACTTTCATTATCTACTACTTGTTCAAATTTGTTTTTAAAGATAAATTTTAATTGTTCAATGCTTGTTATGAATTTTCTTGATATTTTTGCTTTTATTGTCCTCCAAACTTGTTCTATTGGATTATATTTTGGAGAATATGGAGGTAAATGAATTAAGTCCATATTTAAAATATTGCATAACTCAGTGAAAAAGATAGCATGATGCACACTATAATTATCTAAGATTATAGCTATTGGTTTTTCCATTATCAATTGATGTTGAATATATTTATCAGAAAATAATGCTAATATAGTTTTGGACAAAAAATATTTATATTAAATGTGACTAAAATATTAATATGGGTAGGAATGCTTATATTAACAAAAAAATCCCACTTTCTAAAATTCATGAAGTTAAAGCTGCTCAAGGATTTAAAACGTTATATAGAATTTTATGAAAAAATTACATTCATTGAAGACATTTATGCTGGTGAAACAGTAAAATATGCAATAGAAAAACGTGGGAAAACAATTCCAACAGGCCATGCATGGTTAAAAGCTTGGAATGAAGAAGGATTTGATGGATTACTTAGAAAAGAAGGATCTGGACGAAAAACAAAATTATCAGAAAAACAATTTGAAGAACTAAAAGAGAACATTATAAAAAAACAATTAACAAGCGTTAGAGAAGTAAAACACGAAATAATCGAAGAATTTGGCGTTACTTATAGTGATAGACAAATTAGGCGGATAATGAAAAATTTAGGCTTCGGATAATGGAAAACCATATATTATTCCTGCTGAAGCACCAGAAGATGCTTCAGAACAACTAAAAAAAACACAAAAGAAAATAGATTTGAAAAAAGACATATTAATATTCGCAGATCAAACAGCAGTACAAAATAAAGACAATACAACCCGATTATACTATTTATTAGGAACAAAAAAATAGACAGACAAAAATAACTACGAGAATAAAATTAAACACAAATGGATACCAAGCAGTAAATGGCAATTCATTAATCTTATTTCAACCAAATACACGCACATTTGAGGAAATAAAATCATTAATCCAGCTTAAAATTGGCAATTGTGAAAATGAAGATTTAATATTAGAGCTTAAAAATATTTTGGCAGATGCGAAATTAGATGAAACTGAAATATATAATCAACTAAAATCTGAAAGCACAATTAACTCATTAAAAAATGAATTTAAAGAATTTATAGCAAACAATAATAGTTCTGAAGAACAATTTTTAGTAAAAATAAAAAATAAAGCAAATAAATTAATTCCTGAAAAGCACACAAACATAGAAAATATTCAAAAAGAAATACTAATTGAATCACTAAACAAAGAACATTTAATCAATAATCTACAAAAAGAAAGAAGAATTGCAGCAATATTGGATAATTACTCAGTTCACAAAGCTAAATTAGTGATTCAAGCATCAAAAATATTAAATATAAAATTAATTCATTTACCAGTGTATTCCCCTCACTTAAACCCAATAGAACAAGTCTGGAAATCAATAAAAAAACACATAGGAAACTATTTATTTGATACAATAGAATTCATGGAAGAACTATTCGAAAAAGAATTTTATAGGATTATAAATAATGATTCATATTATAAAAATTGGATTAAAAAATTCATCAACCTTAACTAAAAAATTTTTTGTCCAAAACTATATTTTAAAAAAATCTATGATGAATCTATCAAAATAATACATCAGTCCACCTCTATATTAACTTAATCAGTGACTAAAAAACTTTAATCACTAATATTAATATTTATAGTTAATAATATATAAAATAAATCATGCTTAATTATTGAAACTAACTATAATCAAATTAAAACTATTCAATAAAGTATTAGAATAAGTACAGGTAAAATTAATTAAAATAAGTAAAAACTAAGCAATTTAGTAAAAAAATTAAGAATAAAAAAAGAAGAAAAATCTTAAGTTTCTAGGAATGCTTCCTCCCCCACTTAACACTTTTATTTTTTGATTTAATAAAATGTTAAGAGAGAGAGCTAATGATAGTAATTGATATTTTCTATAGTATCATCATTGCCATCACTATTTAAAAATTTGGCCCTGGAATTTAAACACATCACAGCTTTCATCCATCCAGCTGTCTGCACTAATTCCTGCTTTCATACATGTGTGATCTAAAAAGTCTTCTTTTGTAAATGCATTTTCAACAGCTACTTGGGGAAGCAATAATCCTCTAGCATATCCTTTTTGAATAATTAATCCGTCACGACCAATTTCAATTTCATCAAAGTATTGGTTATAGTGCCCTACAACAATCATTTCAGGTTTTGTCAATACTGTAACTTCAAAATCCAAATCTTCAAATTCACTTTCACTTACTTGAGGAAATCTCGGATCATCAAGTGCAGCTGCTAGTGCCATTTCCATTGCCGCATCAATGGCTGGTTTAATAGGTTCTGCATACCCAATACAACCTCTTAATTCATTGTTTTTATTTAAAGTTACAAAAACGCCCAATTCTTCATCTAATTCAATTGGATAATCAGTAGGTTTTTCTAATTGCGTACCTGTTTTTAAAAAATGTTTAATAGATTCTTTTGCTATTTTAACTAAATACTCTCCTGCCCTATCACTTATCATTTAACCCATGCCTCCAACAAGTGCATTTAAAATTCTTGTATGAGGTCCCCCATCACCTACCGGTGCTGTTTGACCGTCTTTTCCACAAAATCCAACACTCAATTTAAAGTCATTACCTATTGCATCAATGTTTTTCAGGGTTTCTAAAATGTTCCCGGATAATGATACATCTCTTAAAGGTGTTGTGATTTCACCATTTTCAATTAAATAACCTTCAGCAGCATTAAATTGGAAAATACCTTTACCAGTATCAACCTGCCCTCCTCTTGAGCCTTTAAGATAAATTCCATTATCGATGTCTTCGAATAATTCACTAACTTCATTATCTCCAGGTTGTAAGAATGTATTGCTCATTCTAACGATTGGTTGGTCTGAAATTATGGATCTTGCATTTCCGGATGATTTCATTCCAAGTTTTGATGAAGTTGATCTTGAATTTAAAAGTGAAATTAGTTTCCCATCTTTAACTAATTGGTTTGGTTTGGTTTTAACTCCTTCAACATCATATGGATAGTATCCAAATCCTTCTCTTAAGCTTGCATCATCAAAAATATTAACAATATCTGAAGCAATTTGTGTACCAATTTTGTCTTTCAGGATAGAATCGTTTTGAAGTATTAAATCACCTTCAACGGCATGTCCTAAAGCTTCATGGATTAAAACTCCTGTAAGCTCAGGGTCAGCTATTACTGGGAATTTTCCAGATGGCGCTGGTTTGGCATCAAGTAATCTGACAGTTTTTTCACCAATTTTTTTCCCGAATTCTTCAATATCCGCTTCAGCTATTATTTCAAATCCTCTTACACCACCAAGACTCCCATGTCCGAATTGAATTATTTCTCCATTGGTTGCAGATGCGTTTAATGCCATTCTGCATCTGCTTGTTTTGATTTGAATTTCACTGCCCTCACTGTTCATGAATAATTCGTTTACCTCACTATCAGCATAGCTTACTGTGGTACTGTTGACTTTGTCAATTGATGCAGCATCATTAGCTTCTTTCATTATGTCTTTTTTTTCTTCAATTGAAATATCTTTGAAAGGTATTTTAACATCAATTTCTACTTTATCTTTGATTATATCACTTTCACTTAAACTAACGTCTCCTTTAAGTGAATTGGATAATTTTAATGCGGTTTCAGTAATTTCATTAATTTTTGATAAATCTGTGGCATATGCAAAACCCCAAGCTCCATTTTTCAACACTCTAATTCTTGCTCCTAAATTCATCCCAGTGTTAATTTCATCTACATTTCCATCTTTCATTAATAGGGAAGTATTTTCTCCCATTTCAAATCTGATATCCATGTAATCTACTTTTTGAGTGGTTTTTGCAATAATATTTTCGAATAAATTTATATATTCTTCCATGTTATCACTCATAAAATATTTATATATAGTATACATTGGATAACATATTTAATAAAAGGTTGCAAGGCTCTTTCAAAAAATTTGTTGATTTTCAAAATAGAGTCTTCGATTTCCATTCCAAATCAAATCTCTGCGGCAGATTCGTTTTAAACACCTTGTGTTGTCTTAAATGTTCTTTTCATTGATTTTAGCATAGTTTTTTGAAAGAGCCTGTTCACAAGAAGCATTATTATAAACTAAAGTCATAAAATATCAAAACACCTAAACTACTAAAACAAAACCAAAACATTTAAGTGTCACAAAGTGTATAAAAATAAAATGTGAGAAGTGTTTTGGTTTCGTGTTGTTAAATAACTATTTATCTTCTCACATACTTATAATTAACTATTTTTAAAAATAAAAAACATGAAATAAGAATTTTTTTAGAAGTATCTAATAAAAAAATAAAGGACAGACTCAATAGGCATTTATTGAATTATTTACAATGCCCATAATAATATCCATCAGAAACTAAAAGAAATTAAGCCCAATTCAAATCTGTTACATTATAATAGAATGCATCTGGTTGTGAATCTAATTTTATACTGAAATCCAAATCAAAAGCCCCATTCTCAGTTTGATTAATATTATTAGATTTAATACCAATCAATTTACCATGATTATAAAATATAATATCAATATTGACCTTCTCTACATCCCGATTATTGGCTGAGGTAATTTTTTGATGGAATTTATATTCCTGTGTATTTTCATTCCAATTTGTTATAGGTTGTTTAGAATAATCAAATAGAAGCGTATCATCACTGAGATTCGGAATATTATCTTCACTACTAGACATGAAATAATACCCTACACATACTAAAATAATGATAACTACTGCAGAAACTAGCACGAGCAAATTTTTATTCATAATTATTCCCACGTTCAAATAATTAGATAATTATTTCTTTAATAATAACTATAAATATTAAACCTTGTAGAAACCATATCAAAATTTATGGTAA